>DAINBR010000006.1:0-25710 GCA_036732865.1 Bacteroidota bacterium
GTTTCGTCTGCCGAAGGGGATGCCGGCGGAATCCGTCGACCTTTGATTTGAAGATGACACGAAGAGTCCTGATCACCAGGCAGTTTCACGTTGTCCCAGAGGAGGCTCCACCTTCACACGGGGCGTCTGCCCTGAATGATCCGGATAAGCACTGCAGCCAATGCAAACACAAGCAGAAGATGGATGAACCCACCCATCGTATACCCGCTAATGAGTCCCAGCGCCCAGAGGATCAGCAGAACGACGAATATTGTCCAAAGCATGGCTACCCTCCTTGTTGGTTGTTTGAGATGATTAGCATGCTGTTTTGATGCTGCAAATGGACGCGCCAGGATGACCGCTTGCCCGAGCCGTCCAATTTGCGAGATCTTTGAAAGTCTGCGACAGATTGCGCGACAGCATCTGTGGCCAGGTTTTGGATTTCGGAGTCAAGCGCTTGACAGCTTTTCTGTTCTGTCGCATTCGATCTCCTAAGTGCTTGATTCCAGCCCGTTCTTCACGGTCGTGTGCTGTCCATTTCGACGCCCGGACGCCCGGCGCTTGATTTCTGTCAATTCAGGAATCGACGAACCCGGAGCGATGTTCTCACCCAGAACCGTTCCCAGCACGAGTATGGGGACAGCAAGAAACAGTCCGACAATGCCCCATATCCAACCCCAGAACACCAGCGACAGAATGATTATGACGGGGTTGACTGTGAACTGCCTGCCCAGAACCATCGGAGTGATGAAGTTCCCCTCCACGAATGTCACCAGGAAGTAGATGGCTGGGGCGAGGAGCGCGTGGCCAACACTGTCAAAAGAAAACAATGCCACCATCGCAACTATGATCTCTCCTGCCAGAGCCCCGAGGTAGGGCACAAAGTTGATCAGCCCGGCAAGCGCGCCCCACAAGACGGGGTTTGGCATCCCGATGAAGAACATTCCCAGGCCGACAGCGAGTCCTGTACATACGTTGATTATCGTAAGAGTGAGCAGATAAGCCGAGAGCCGTGACTCGATGTTCCGGACGATCTTGAGGAAGGAACCGCTATCCTTCTTCGCTGAACAGAGGCGTGCAATCCCTCTCCACAGGTGATCTCCGGATCCAAGCAGGAAATAGAGAAGAACAACGATAACGACTCCGTTACTAATCATCGCCTGAGTTCCACCTAACAATGTCTCGCTGAACGATCCATTCTTGATATTGACAGCGGGACTCTTCGGATCATCCCTTGCGGCGATATTGCCCACATCGTCGGCGGCCTTCCGGATCTGATCGATAGGCCGGACGAGAACTCTCACCTTACGCTCGATAGTTCTTATGCGCTCCGGTGCCTGAGATATCCACTCCCGCGCCGGATCAATCAATTGCAGGGAGGCAAAGCCAACCACCCCAATGACAACGACCAATGTCACAGCGGCGCCGAGCATCCTGGGTACGTGTATGCGCTCCAATGCCCCCGTCACGGGGCGTAAGACGATATAGGAGAACAACGCGAAAACGACGGGAATCAAGACATCACGGGCAAAACCAAGCATATGCACAAAGAGCACAATGAAGATTCCCATCAGCAGGAGTGTAGAGAGCGGGGAATACTTGCGCAGATGGTCCAGCCACCCGGAATCGGGCGTCTCGCCTTTTCTTTCCGTGTGCACTGCATTCATTGTTTTGAGGATCCCAGTTTCTTCAGTGTGATCGAGTGTTCAAGGCCCGGTTGAAGCGCCTTAATGAATGCGTTCTTGAGTATTCCGCCGATTGTGGAAAGAATGTCCGCCTTCGGATCGTCGAAAGTTCCGCTCAGCGGGATGCTCGTTCCGAGCTGATCCTCTGAATGATTCGTGAGAAGCTCGGTTACTCCCGCCACCAGTGCCTCCCAGAGGAGTTGCATCGGGTTCTTTCCGTCCCTCTCCAGATCCAGCACGCGCAAGTTTCTGAAGAGCGGCTTCACGTACCCTGTGAATCTCCCCTCTGCCGCAGCCAGCTCCGCATACATCTGAAAGACTCCCGATTCAACATCCACGGCGGCATACGCGTCAAAAAAAAATCATTCAACCTTGTCAACTCGACGCTCTTGAGTTGAATGGCGGCTTTGTTCCTTGCGAGGATGAGCGATGGACATCACGCCCTGCGCGCGCGCTTTTCCGTTTCACTGCCCGCCAGGGCGTCCACCGCGCCTTTTATGTTGTGCGTCAGGTCGGCAGTCGCCGCCTTGGCGCCTTCGTATGCCTCCTCGATGGCGTCTACTTGTTCACTGGTGGTTTTTTTGATGGAGTCCATTCGCCGGGAATTTTCTTTCAGCAGCTTCTTTCTTGTGGCAGACCCCTTGTCCGGAGCGTACAGTATGCCGAAAGCTGTTCCTGCGGCGAACGCGCAGAGAGTACCCAATACAATTTTCGATGCACTCATGATCGTATCCTTTTCGCGTTGTGGAGATGGGCCTTTTTTGGGGGGGTGGAGTCAGTTCTCCTCTTCTGAATCTCCGGAATGCGCAAATGCTTCTTCGTTGATCGTTTCAGCACACTTAGAGAGAAGCTTGTCTGCTTCACTCTCTTCGTCGAGAGTTTCCTGGAGCATCGATGCCGCTTTCGTAAACCCCAGGACCTCTGCACTGGAACGGAGCGACCCATACCCTGAGATTTCGTAGTGTTCCACCTTCTGAGCGGCCATGATCAGCCCCGCGTCACGCACACTCCCTCTCTCGTGGTCTTCAATGACTTCGTCGGCCTCTTTGGTCAAACCCTCCATGCCTTCACACTTCTTCGATGCAACGGGGAGGCCGCTTGCCACGAAGACTTTTTCGAGCCGGGAGACTTGACCTTCCGTCTGCGTCAGGTGATCCTGAAGCGCGGTTGTCAGCTCTTCCGATTCTGCTGCCTTCGCCAATTTTGGTATTGCCTTGAGAAGATGCTTCTCAGCCCAGTAGATGTCTCGAAGCCCTTCTTCGTAGAGCTTCTTAAACTCTTCGGCCGCCGATCCTTTGGATGCCCTCGGCGATGTCATCGTCTGCGAGGCATTTCCATAGCGACCCGATCCCGACCTGCGCTTCTGCGTTGCCATATCTGACCTCACTGAGTTTGTGTGTGGATAGCTTGACGCTCGATCGGGCGTCATTGGTGAGACAATGATACATGTCAGAAGACTGTTTGACAATCGGTGAATCAGCCTAATTTGCGGCTAGAGGATCTAGCGGAGAAGAAGTTCCAACGAACGTAGCCGTCTCGTGGTCACCAAGGTCAGCTCGGATTAACAAGTGAACCGGCTGTGTACCCTAAGGACAATTACTCCGCTGGCTGTATGCCATTCCTTCGTCCGGAAACGGGCTTACGATGAAGGCGGCAGCTTGGTGTGGCTGTGAAGAGGCGTGAGACATCTTGTGCGAAGGACCCGGATGCCATACAGTGGGTACTGTAATTATCGGGGGGGCATTCTAGAGTACTCTTTCTAGGAATTGTCCGGTATCAAAGCCGATCGGCAAATTACAGTCAACCGCTGATTGTTAAGGATTTCACCGTTCCTTACTCTGTGTTGGCGAGGAGAACCAATTATCCCACCATAACGAGAGAGGTGAGGGACGGAAGGTAACTCTCGGGGAAAGATGGAAACGCTCTCAAACCAGGCGTTTGATCGAAAATAAGAGAACGCCGGAGGTCTGTGCTGTCATGGGAACACATCGCCTGAAGAATATGTGGTTGCTCCTCAAGGACTCCGCGGTCGCCTGGAATGACGACAACATCGGACAGCGGGGCGCTGCCCTTGCGTATTTTACGGTATTCTCGTTATCTCCACTGCTGATTCTGGTTATCGTTGTTTCAAGTGTTGGATTCGGCCGAGAGGCCGCGAGTGGACATCTCGTCTCTCAACTCCGCGGGCTCATCGGAACTGAAGGAGCACACTTTGCTCAAAGCCTGATCACCAATGCATACACATCCGGCTCCAGTGCTCTTGCCGCGGCCTTCGGTGTCGTCATGCTTCTGCTCGGTGCATCGGCAGTGTTCGTACAGCTGCGTGATTCACTGAATGCCGTATGGCGTGTCCAGCAAAAGCCGACTGGCACAATTCGCGCATTCCTGCGGACCCGAGTGCTTTCGTTCGCGATGATTCTGGGAATCGGCTTCCTCATGCTGGTCTCTCTCATCCTCAGCGCCGTCTTGACAGCAGTGAGCGAGTATATGGGTCACCGCCTTGCTCTTCTCGCGGGACTGGTGAGTCTTCTCGACCTGATATTGTCATTCGTTGGCATCACCGTCATGTTCGCATTGATGTTTAAATTCGTTCCGGCAGCGAGTGTGAAATGGAAGGATGTGTGGATAGGTGCAGCAGTAACATCTCTCTTGTTTTCCATCGGGAAATCCCTCATCGGGCTGTATCTGGGAAATGGTGCCGTTGGCTCATCGTTCGGTGCAGCGAGTTCGCTTGTTATCATCATGTTGTGGACATTCTATTCTTCACAGATCGTTCTTTTTGGTGCTGAGTTCACTCGCTTGTACGCGATGAGATACGGTTCAACCATTCAACCGGGAGCAAACGCCGTTCGAGTCGTTACGCGGACAGTTGAAAGCAAGCTTTCTCAGAGGCCGCGCCACAGGACCCATCGATCCGAGACACATCAGTAGGCAACCTCCGTCGTCGACGTTTCGCTCCTCCCGGACACATCACACGACAAGACAAGGAATTGCGATCGCCTTGGTACGATTATTCCCCCGGCTTCACCAGTCCTGCCTCCATCGCATAACGCACGAGCCTCGCGGTATCGTGTATGTCTAACTTCTGCATGAGATTGGTGCGATGGGAGTTCACGGTTCGGATGCTCAGAAACAGCGTCTCGGCGATCTTCCTGTTCGTATATCCTTGAGCGATGTATTGCAGTATTTCCGTTTCACGTTTCGTCAATTGCTGCGTCGCAACTTCCGTGTCAGCCTGAACAGATGGTGGTTCCTGGCTTGCGCGTTTGATGAAACCGTCGATGATCATTTTCGAGACACCCGGACTGAAGAAGCGCTCACCCGACATCGCCGATGCGATGGCATCGCGGATTTCTTTTTTGCCTGCGGTCTTGAGCACATACCCGCATGCTCCCGCCCTCAGGATCTGATAGGCGTATGCCTCATCCTCATGGACGGTCAGTATGATGATCTTCACATCGGGATGTTCTTTTTTCAAAATGGTTGCCGCTTCGATCCCATTCATTTTTGGCATCGAAATATCCATGATAATGACGTCAGGCTTCAGTTCCGGCACGAGTTCTACAGCGAGTTCTCCATCGTCGGCCTCTCCGACAATTGAGTATTCGGGGGAGCTCTGTAAGACTGACCGAATGCCATCGCGCACGACGGCATGGTCGTCCACAATGAGAATGCGGGTCTTCTTCATCTTCCCTCTTTTTCATTTCTGGGAATGGTAATGGTGATCGTCGTGCCTTGACCGCATGCGGATTCAAGCTTGAATGTACCGCCCAGCATATCTGTTCTGTCGCGCATGCCGACTAGCCCGAACCCGTGATATGGATCCTTTCGTATCGAGCCCTCAGCTGGGTTGAATCCTTTTCCGTCATCATTGATCTCCAACATGATCAGCCATTCACTTCGAGAAAGGGTAATATTAACGTGTGTGGCGTCTGCATGCTTCGCAATATTTGTCAGAGATTCCTGAGTGATTCTGAAGAGTGCAATCTCCGTCTGCGGGTCGAGGAGTATTGGCTCGTCGACTGTCAGGTTCACCGACACTTTGTTTGTCTTCTTGAAATCATTGGCCAGAAGGCTTACCGCCACACCAAAACCGAAATCGTCGAGCGCTGCCGGGCGGAGATTCGTTGACATGCGGCGCACTTCATCAATCACCAGTTCATACTGACGATTGAAGTTTTGGAGCTTCGAGGCAAAGGCTTTGTCAATGATGGCCGCGTCTTCCTCCAGGCTCTCCGCTTTGAGCTTCATGCCGCTGAGTGTCTGGCAGATGCCATCGTGGAGTTCCCGTGCAATGCGCAGGCGTTCTTCTTCCTGCGCATGTTGCGCAGAACGGGCAAACCGCCGGAGTTCGGAGAATCGCGTTCGCTCGAACGCAAGAAGTTCTTCCTGCATTCGTTTTTGTTGGGTAATATCGCGAATGGAGCTTGTGACCAGGATTCCCTCGTCCGTCTCGATGGGGCTGAGGCTGATCTCGACGGGGAATTCCGATTTGTCTTTTCTCAAACCGAACAGTTCGAGACCTTGCCCCATGGATCGTGAATGCGGAGCGAGAAAATAGTTGGCCCGGTGGCCCTCGTGCTTGTGATGGAAACGCTCAGGCAACAGAATCTCGAGATGTTGTCCGAGCAATTCGGTTCGTCTGTAACCGAACAAGCGTTCAGTCTGGGCATTTACAATGATGATGCGGCCTTCGTTATTCACGATGACCACTGCGTCCGGAGCGGATTCCAAAAGATCGCGAAATCGTTTGTCCGCCTGTTTCCGATCTGTTACATCCAGGCAAACACCGAGGAGTCCGGTCACCCCATCATGTTCATCCGTTACGACTTTCCCCTGGGTGTGCAAAAAGCGGATGGTACCATCCGGACGAATGATGCGCTCCTCAAAATCGAACGGTTGGTGAGTCCTGATCGCTGTCTGAAGATTGGTCGTTGTCGTGTCGCGGTCGCCCGGATGCACATGCTCAAGGAAGGATGCAAGCGTCTGATCGAATGCACCGTTGGGCACACCGTAGATCTGGTACAGCTGCTCGGACCATGTCACCACGGACGTCCGCAAATCCCACGCCCAGCTTCCAAAGTGGGCAATCTGTTGGGCCGTGGAAAGCTGAAGGTCGCGTTCCTGTAATTCCTCGTTCGCCTTAAGCAAGTCCATGGTACGATTCCTCACGCGTACCTCCAACTCGTCATGAGACTCCTGCAACACCTCCTCTGCTCGTCTCCGATCCGTAATATCTACGAGCATGTTGACAGCTCCTGTGGGTTGGCCGGCAGCATCACGCATGGGCTCGAGGTGAGGAAGGACACAGGTCCTGGTCCCATCCGGACGTTCAAGGATGATCTCCTCGCCACGGATGGGACGGTTCTGGCGCAGCGAAACAGCCATGGGAGAGTCATCGTAGTCCAAAGGGGTTCCATCGGGCCGGTAGATTCGCCACGAACCGCTCCGCAACGTCTCTCCAATCTCGGGCCGACGACCCCACAGTTGGGCTGCAGGCTCATTGAAAAGGGTAATCCTGCCCTCCGTATCCGTGGTATAGAGCGCCACGGGCAGCGATAGAATCAAGTGACGGAAGCGGCCTTCACTTTCGCGGAGTGCATCCTGGACACGTTGTCGTTCGGTGATGTCGCGGGCGATTTTTGACGAACCAACGATGTTTCCTAATGAGTCTCTTACCGGTGATATGGACAACGAGACATGGACTTGCTCTCCGCCTTTCCTGATCCGGATAGTGTCAAAAGGCTCGACACGTTCGCCATGCCGTAATCGTTCAAGAATTTGAACTTCCTCAATGTGAATATTCGGCGGGACGAGATCGAAGACGGATCGTCCGACAATCTCCTCCTCTTTGTAGCCGAGAATTTGTTCAGCACCGGCGTTCCAACTCATGATGATGCCGTTAAGGTCCATGCTGACAATAGCGTCTGATGACGATTCAACGATCGCGGCAAGCATTGACTGCGCCAAGTGGGAACGCTCCTCGCTTTCACGCAATGCCGCGCCGGCGTGCATTCGACCTGCGAGACCCATGATCGAAGCGAACCATCCCATCACGTTGCCTTCCACATCCTTATGAGGAAGATACTGCACCAAGAGAGAGCGCCGGTCGGCCCCTAATGAAGGCGAATATCACCGTAGGCAACAACAAGAAAACCGCATCCGGAGTTTCAAACCGCCGTTGCGCCGCCTTGGCACAGTGTTGAGTTCATCATTCGTCAATTCTTCCAGCGTTCGGCGCTTGTAAATCGACGTGGAATATGCACCTACGCTCCTGGTGCATCTTTCGCGGTTTGCGTCAAAAAGATGGGGGGGAAAGAATCCGAGCTGCGTGGCTGTCACTGCCCGGCCGACTGGCCGTCCAGTGCTGTCCGGATCTTTCGTAGAACTTGAGGCAGATCTTCTCTGATGGAATTCTTTGAAACAAAGCCATCCACATGAAGGTCCTGCGCCAACAGGCTGTACGCTCCTTGTTCATGGATGGTCACGAAGACAATCTTGGTCTTCATACCCAGTTGCTTGATCTGCTTCGTGGCCTCTACGCCACCCATTACCGGCATACTGACATCCATTAAGACCAGGTCAGGCTCGAGCGACCGGCAAAGAGCAACCGCCTCGAGGCCGTTGTTTGCTTCTCCGACGAGACAGATTTCATTGTGCGACTGCAAATATTCGACAAAGCGTGTTCTGAAGGCTTTGTTATCGTCAGCAACAATTGTCTTTATTAAGCTCACTCAGTTGTACCTTTGTGCAGGGGCTTCCGTGTCCGTTTCAGTCTTCGGTCCGTTTGGTCGTCCATAGAACAAACGCTCTCCCATATGCCAAAGGGAATAGAGCCGAAGGAGCAATTCTGGACTAGAGCAAATAACTTACTTGTTCTCCGCAAGTGTCTTCTGGTCAAGGCTGGCAACGCGGAGCGCTCGCTCGTAATCCGGCTAACTCTCTCCCCGGCGGCCTGCCTTGAATAACTCGCACAACCACGACGACGACCGCGAGCGGCAAAAGCACATGAATGAACCCGCCGATGGTGTATCCGCTGACCAGGCCCAGAGCCCATAGGAGCAGAAGTACCACGAAAATTGTCCAGAGCATGACACGCTCCGTGAATTGATGGATGCAAGTTGACTTTGTGCAACTCGCCATTGGAGGATAACGAATGGCGGCTTCCATGGCAATCGAGTGTTCAGAGTAATTCGCAAGTACAGAAACCTTCTTAAAGGCATCACTCTAGTATAGAGAGAAGCGTGCCACGTGGACATGTCCCTTGGCTTTCTCAACATGGGTGCGTGCCCTGCTCGAAGAAGGCCATGGATGACTTGTCGCCCACAACCAGCCGGTGTTGTGCAACTCTGCTGTACGGTTCCTTCGCGAGAGTTGCCATCGTCATTCTCGCCAGGGCAATTCTGCGCGTCCCGTCGTCACCCCATCAAGTGAGGACAGTACAGGGAAAAGGTGGTCACTTGAATCTCAGGGGAATATTCCGCAATTTGACCTTATGCTTCTCGTTCTCCCCGCAATTGACATCAAAGGTGGTCGCGTTGTTCAGATGGTGCAAGGTGTCGAGGGCTTTGCCTACTCTGATGACGCCGTCGAAATGGCACGTCTGTGCAGGCTGGAAAACGCCAAGACGCTGCACATTACTGATATTGATGGTGCGCTGACCGGTCGGCCGGTCAACACGGACACCATCCGTCGGATGGCCGCAAGCGTGGATATTCCGTTGTCCATCGGAGGAGGGTTCCGGACGTTTGATGACGTCCGCATCGCCTTTGACCAGGGGGCATACAGGGTGCGACTGGCCACTATGATGATCGAGAATCCGGACGAAACCAAGCGCGTGCTCGATACCTTCGGTCCCAGCAAGGTGATTCTCAATATTGATGCAATGGATGGTATCGCGGCAGTGCGCGGCTGGGCGGAATCGTCCGGGCTGCCGGCCCTGACGGTCGCGCTCAACGCTAAGGCTCTGGGGTTCCGGCGTCTCGTGTACACGGATATACACCTCGATGGCACGCTCGGCGGCGTCAATCTCGAAATGCTCCGGGAGCTTGCGGAGAAAACAGGTATGCGGGTGACGTCCGCCGGAGGGGTTGGCGGCCTTGAGGATCTCTTGCGAATCCAGGAACTGGAGCCGTTGGGGGTGGATTCCGTCGTCGTCGGCCGCGCCCTTTATCAGAACAGGTTTTCCTGCCAGGCGCTCTGGCGCATGTGTGAGGCTCGCCATTATCCCTACACAGCTCGTGTTTGACCATGAAAAAGGTCGCAATCCTCATCGGCAGCAAATCTGACGAAGACGTAATGCGGGGGTGCACGGAGTACCTCACGCGGTTCGGAATACCGTACGAACTCAAGGTGCTATCCGCCCACCGCAATCCCGATGCGGCCGCGGCGTTCGTGAAGGAAGCGGAAACGGCGGGATTTGCGCTGTTCATAGCAGCTGCGGGCATGGCCGCGCACCTTCCCGGATTTGTCGCCGCGTTGACGACCTTGCCGGTGATCGGCGTACCGCTGGCAGGTTCCGAGCTCCACGGTGTGGACGCGCTTTACTCCATCGTTCAAATGCCGGCGGGCATTCCTGTTGCCACGGTTGCCGTGGGATCGGCGGGCGCGAAGAATGCAGCTGTGCTCGCCGCAGAAATACTTGCCCTCCACGATGCCGACCTGACCGCAAAGCTCCGAGATTTCCGGTCTCACGGTGCGAAATTCTGAACCATGAGACTCCTGGTGTTGGGTCATCTCTCCCTTGATGTCCTCCATCCGATCGAAGGCAACGAACTGGAGGAGCCCGGGGGGCTCTTCCGCTCGGTGGCGGTGCTCTCGTCACTCTGCAACAAGGCCGATCGGATCATTCCCGTGGCCGGTGTGGGGACGAAGGAATATGCCCAGATTGTCACGCGCTTCGAAGCCCTGCCGTGCGTCGAAACCGGCGGATTGTTCCGTCAGAATGTACCGATCCACCGTGTGCATTACTATTTCAGGAATGCACAGGATGTCGTCGAATGTGCCCGGGAGCTTGCTCCGCCGATTCCGTTCCAGCGCATCAAGCCACACCTCGATGTCGATGGAATCCTGATCAATATGGTGTCCGGTGCTGACATTGCACTTGAGACGCTCGATGAAATCCGGATGGCCGTGCGGAACGATGGTATTCCGATGCATCTTGACTACCATAATCTCACCACTGCCGTCAATGACCGCCAGGAACGCGTTCGCAGGCCACTCGTGGAATGGCGCCGGTGGGCATTCATGATGGATACGGTACAGTGCAACGAAGAAGAAATCGCCAGTCTGACCCTGGAGGGCCTGCCGGAACTGGCAACGGTCGGCCACATGATGACGCTGGGGGTCAAAGCTGTCCTGGTGACCCGCGGTGCGCGTGGCGTCACAGTGTATACCAGCCAGCACAAGAGCGTGGTGCGCGAAGACATCCCCGTGCCGGCCGGTGGCGAATCCCGGCTGGCGATCGGACACGGCGACGTCTTTGGCGCGGCTTTCTGGCTCTCATACCGTAAGTCCCGTGATCTGGTTGCTTCCGCCACCGAGGCAGTCCGGTACGTCGCTGAAAACAAACGCTTCTGATTTTGTACTGCCTGCTCTAGTTTTCGTCATGTGTAAAGGAGATGCCCCATGAATATTGCGCTCATCGGTCACGGCAAGATGGGGAAGGAAGTGGAGGCTGCAGCCGCCGCCCTCCGGATCAACGTCAGTGCGGTCTTTGATGAAGACAACAACAGGGGCGGTGCCGGTCTGACAAGGGAGTCTTTGAAGGGGGTTGACGTGTGCATCGAGTTTTCCACCCCCGCCACCGTCATGGACAACATCAGAGCGGTGATTGAATCCGGGAAGAATATCGTGGTCGGTACGACGGGCTGGTACGACCGGCTTGACGAGGTGAGGAAGCTGGTGAAGCAAAAGAAGACCGGGTTCCTCTATGCACCGAATTTCGCGCTGGGGGTGAATATCTTCTCCCAGATCGTTATGGATGCATCGCACCTGATGGATCGGTACGCCGACTATGACGCGGCGATACAGGAAATGCACCAGCGTACCAAGGTTGACAGCCCGAGCGGGACGGCACTGTCGATCGCCGGGGTCATACTCCAGAATTTGAAACGCAAATCAGAAATTGTCAACGGACTCGGGCACGAACCGATAAAGCCACACCAGCTACAGATCAGTGCGTCCCGGGTCGGAAATGTGATGGCACGTCATACCGTCATGTTTGACTCCGACAGCGACACGATTGAACTGGTGCACACGATGAAGAACCGGCGCGGACTCGCGGCCGGAGCGCTTGTGGCTGCGGAATGGTTAAAAGGGAAGAAGGGGTTCTACACCATGAGGGATGTGTTACAGACATAGCGCAGTGCGTCACGCATGAACACGACCGTGGAACGCATACTTGTTGTAGGAAGCAACGGACTGCTCGGCCAGAAGATGGCCGAGCAGCTTATTCGCGGCACATCGTATCACATCACACTCGCATCGGTTGAACACGTGCCGGTCCGGGAACTCGAATCCGCCCCGTACGTGCAGATGGATATTACATCTCACAAAGAGGTGCGCGCCCGGGTTGCGGACATACGTCCGGATGTGATCATCAACTGTGCAGCGATGACGAATGTCGATGCGTGCGAAACGGAGCGCGAGCTGGCCTGGAAGATCAACGTCAGCGGTGTCGAGTACCTGGCGGAGGCGGCGAAGAAGCAAAGCGCGCGCATGGTACATCTGTCCAGTGACTACGTGTTCGACGGTAAAACCGGCCCGTATGCGGAAGACGACCGGCCGGAACCGTTGAACTATTACGGCAAATCAAAGCTGGCGAGCGAGAACGTGGTGCGGAGCGCGGGCATTCCGTACATTGTGGCCAGGAGCATGGTTCTATACGGCCAGGCCCCCGGCGTGAAAGCCAACTTTGCACTCTGGCTGATACAGAGTCTGCAGGCGCGTCAGACGGTGCGCATCGTTGACGACCAAACCGGCAATCCTACGTTGGTCGATGACCTTGCATACGGGCTGCTCCGCGCCGTCGAGCTGGAGAAAACGGGGCTCTACCACATCGCCGGTCGCGATATACTCAGCCGGTACGAGTTCGCAGTGCGGGTGGCACGGGTGTTCGGCCTTGATGAGTCACTGGTCCTTCCCATCAAAACCGCGTCGTTGAAACAACCGGCCGCCCGTCCGCTGAAATCCGGACTGATCACGCTCAAAGCGGAAGTGGAGCTCGGGTTCAAACCGTCCCCCGTCGATCACGGGCTGGAAGTACTGAAGAGTCAGTTGCGTTACGAGCGTTGAGCGGCCGGCGTGCTCCGGACCACCCGGGGTATGCGCCGTTCCTGCACCAGCCACCAGAGAAGATCACATGCTCGATATCAGACTTCTCCGGGAACACCCGGACCTTATTCGCGCAGGCATCATCCGCAAGGGCGAGCACCCGGCGAAAGTCGACGAGGCGCTTGCTCTTGACGAACAGCGGCGGCAGCTTTTACAGCACGCGGAGGCGCTCAAGAGCAAAAGAAACACCGTGTCGCAACAGGTCGCGGCTATGAAGGCACGAAAAGAAGATGCCGGTGCCGTGATAGCCGAGATGCGCTCCGTTGCGGATGAAATCAAAAATCTCGATACCGAGCTGCGCACCGTCGAAGACCGGCTGCACGCAACGATGCTGCAGATTCCGAATATCCCGCACGAATCGGTTCCCGATGGCCGAACGCCCGCGGACAACAAAGTAATCGCCGTGTGGGGAGCCCCTCCCGTGATCGACTTTGCACCCCGGCCCCACTGGGACCTTCTGGAGTCGCTGGGAATCGTGGACTTCGCCCGTGGCACCAAGATCACCGGAGCAGGGTTCCCTGTGTTCGTGGGAAAGGGCGCGAGGCTGGAACGGGCACTGATCAATTTTTTCCTTGATGAGGCGGCGGCGCACGGATACACCGAACTTCTTCCCCCTCTCATGGTCAATGCGGCAAGCGCCACAGGGACGGGTCAGCTCCCCGACAAGGAAGGGCAGATGTACGCAGTTCCGGGCGATGAGCTCTATCTGGTCCCGACGGCCGAAGTCCCCGTGACGAATTTCTATCGCGATGAGATGTTGCCGGAAGCCCGGCTGCCGGTGAAACTGTGTGCGTATACGCCCTGTTTCCGACGGGAAGCCGGCTCGTATGGAAAGGATGTGCGCGGATTGAACAGGGTCCATCAGTTTGACAAGGTGGAACTGGTCAAACTGGTGCATCCCCAGCATTCGTATGACGAGCTGGAGGAGATGCGGGTGTGTGCGGAGCAGCTGCTCAGGAAACTAGAACTGCATTACCATGTGTTGTTAATGTGTAGCGGCGATTTGGGATTCACACAGACGAAGAAGTATGATCTGGAGGTTTGGTCCATCGGCCAGGGGAAGTGGCTTGAAGTGTCATCCATCAGCAACTTCGAAGCGTTCCAGGCCCGCCGCCTGAATCTCCGCTACCGCCCGGGGGCGGGAGGCAAACCGGAGTTCGTCCACACGCTCAACGGATCGGCGCTTGCGTTGCCGCGCATCGTTGCGGCACTGCTGGAACACTATCAGACACCGGAAGGGAAAGTTATTGTACCGCGTGCATTGCACAAGTACACCGGTTTCGAAATCATCGGGTGACGAATGAAGTCGCTTCTCAGACTCCGTCCGTATCTCGCACGGTACAAGAGACTTCTGTTCTGGGGTCTTGCAACCGTGGTGATGAGCAACATCTTCGGCGTCGTGCAGCCTCTCGTTGTGGGGTACGCGATTGACGAACTGAAGGCAGGCATCGAGGCGCAGCGGATCACTTCCGGACAACTGCTGCTCTACGCCGGCCTCGTCGTGGCATTCTCACTTGTTGCCGGATCCTTCACCTTCCTGACCCGGCAGACCATCATTGTCGTGTCCCGTCATATTGAGTTCGACCTCCGAAACGATTTCCTTACCCACATTCAGAAGCTGCATCTGGCGTTCTTCCAGAACACGCCCACCGGGGACCTGATGGCGCACGCCACCAATGACATCAGCGCCGTGCGCAATGTGCTGGGACCGGGCATCATGTACCCGACCGATACCTTCATGACTCTCGTCATGGTACTCACTATCATGCTGTTCAAAGACTGGCAACTGACACTCCTGGCACTGGTGCCGTTCCCGTTTGTTTCGGTGGGTGTGTACCTTCTGGGGAAATGGGTGAACAAGAAATTCAAGGAGAGGCAGGAGACGTATGCGGAGCTGACAACGCGTGCCCAGGAAAGCCTTTCCGGCATCCGTGTCATCAAAGCCTACGTCCGCGAGGAATACGAGACGAAGATGTTCCAAAGGTTGTCGTGGGACTATCTGAAGAAAAACCTCGTTCTCGCCCGCATCCAATCTGTGATGTGGCCACTGATGTTCATCCTGGTTGGTTTTTCGCTGGTCCTCACCCTGTACTTCGGCGGCCTCCGCGTGATGGAAGGAAAGATGACCATCGGATCGCTCACCGCGTTTTTTGTGTATCTGATGATGCTCATCTGGCCGATGATTGCATTCGGCTGGGTGATCAACATTTTGCAGCAGGGCGCCGCTTCGATGGCACGTCTGGTGAAAATCCTTGATACGCCTCCCGCAGTGAGCGATACCGGCGCCACAAACCGCGCCATCACATCGTTGCAGGGTGCCATCGAATTCCGCAATGTGTCGTTCCGCTATAGTCCGTCAGGTCCGGATGTCCTGGACGATGTGTCACTCACCATTCCCGCAGGCACGACGCTGGCGGTGGTGGGCTACACCGGTTCCGGCAAAAGCACGCTGGTGAACCTCATTCCCCGGCTGTTCGAGCCCACCCAGGGGAGCGTGTTGATCGACGGCGTGGACACTCGCACTATTCCGCTGACCGTGTTGCGCGGGAGCATTGGATATGTTCCGCAGGAGACGTTTCTCTTCTCGGAGACGATTGCCGACAATATAGGATACGGCTCCGACGCTGTTACGGACGAAGCCATTCTCCGGGCAGCGGACACGGCCCAGCTGGCGAAGGATGTGGCGGAATCTCCGAAAGGATTCAAGACAATGCTCGGGGAGCGCGGGATCACGCTCTCAGGCGGTCAGAAACAACGGGCCGGCATCGCGCGCGCGGTGGTGCTTGAACCGAAGATCCTGATTCTCGACGATGCCCTGTCCTCCGTTGACACCGTCACGGAAGAAGAAATCCTGAAGCGCCTGCGGGGGGTCATGCGGGGCCGCACCAGCATCATCATCAGTCATCGTATCTCAACAGTCAAGGATGCAGACAGGATCGTTGTGCTGATGAATGGGCGGATTGCCGAAAGCGGAACTCACGAGGAACTCGTTGCGCTCGGCGGCATCTACGCGGAATTGCACCGGAAACAACTGTTGGAAGAAGAGATCGCACACCTCTAATGCACGAAGAAGAGTCCCTGGGGAAAGCATATGACGGCGTCCTGATGCGACGCCTGCTGCGGTATCTCAAACCGTACGCCTGGTATGTCGTTGCCGGCATCGTCCTCAGCATTCTGGTTTCGGCGATGGAAGCAATCCGTCCGTATTTCGTCAAGATCGCGGTGGATGAGAATATCGCCCAGAAAGATGCGCAGGGCCTACTCCGGACTATACTGCTCTTTGCTGCCGTTATGTTGGGGCGGGGGGTGATTCAGTATGCGAACGGGTATCTGACGCAGTGGATCGGCCAGCGGACGATTTTCGACCTGAGGATGGAAGTCTTCGAGCACCTCCAGCGGCTGGGGTTGCGATTCTTCGACCGGAATCCCATCGGAAGGCTCATCACGCGAGTCACCAATGATATTGAAGTGCTGAACGAAATGTTCTCGTCAGGAGTCGTGATGGTGTTCAGTGACATCTTCACGATCATCGGCATACTATACTTCATGTTCGCCATGAACTGGGAGCTTGCGCTGGTTTCGCTGAGCGTCCTCCCCCTGCTGTTCTACGGCACATTCCTCTTCAGAAGGAAGGCCCGTGAGGCGTACCGGGAAGTGCGGATCTTTATTGCGCGCATCAATGCGTTCATGCAGGAGCACATCACCGGTATGATGGTGGACCAGGTTTTCAACCGCGAGCCGAAGGCCTATGCGCAATTTCGTGCAATCAACGCGGATCACCGCGACGCCAACATCAAATCCATCTTCTACTATGCGCTCTTCTATCCCGGTGTCGACCTCATCGGCGCTATTGCCGTGGGGCTGATCATCTGGTATGCCGGCGCGAATGCTCTGGACGGCACGATGACCGTCGGAACGGTCATCGCGTTTCTGCAGTTCAACGAGATGTTCTGGCGGCCCATTCGCGACCTTTCGGAGAAGTACAACATTATGCAGACGGCCATGGCCAGCTCGGAACGCGTCTTCCGGTTGCTGGATGACCGGACGATGATCCTGGACAGGGCCGACGCGGTGGCACTGCCCTCGGTACGCGGAGATATCACGTTCAAGAACGTCTGGTTCTCGTACAAGCTGGCACAGGCCGGTGGGGAACCCGAATGGGTGCTCCGTGATCTGTCGTTTTCCATCCGGGCAGGAGAAACGGTGGCTATTGTCGGCCACACCGGCGCCGGCAAGACCTCGATCATTAGTCTCCTCGCGCGCTTCTATGACATCCAGAAGGGGGAAATCCTCGTGGATGGGGTGGATATCCGGTCGGTGAAGCAAGCGGATTTGCGGCGCCATATGGCGGTGGTGCTGCAGGATGTGTTTCTCTTCTCGGGCGATGTCGCCACGAACATCGGTCTGGGGAACGACGCCATCCCCGAAGATCGCATCCGCGCCTCCGCTCGGGTGGTGGGTGCTCATCGGTTCATTGAACAGCTCCCCGGCACCTACAACGGTGAAGTGAAGGAACGCGGCGCAACGCTGTCGGTCGGCCAGAAACAGCTGATCTCGTTCGCGCGCGCTCTCGCTGTGCATCCCCGCATCCTGGTTCTGGACGAAGCCACCTCCAGCGTCGACACGGAGACAGAAATCCTGATCCAACAGGCAATTCGGAAGCTGCTCCAGGGGCGGACATCAATCGTGATCGCGCACCGTCTTTCCACCATTCAATCGGCCGACAAAATCATCGTCATGCACAAAGGCGAGCTCCGGGAAGTCGGAACACATCAGGAGCTCCTAGCCCTCGGCGGCCTCTACTACCGCCTGTACCAGCTCCAGTACAAAGACCAGGAACTGGTGCGGCCCCGCTGAGTCGCACACCACATCCAGACACTGGCGCATGGAGGACTCCGAAAGTGATCTCGCAAACCCCCTTCCCCCAGAAGTTCATGACCCTGGAACGCCATATCCACGAGGGTGAACGCAGTCACCCCGGAGCGACCGGCGAGTTGTCCGGCCTCCTGACCGGCCTTCTCCTCGCCACCAAGCTCGTGTGGCGCGAAGTCACTAAAGCGGGACTCGTGAATATTCTGGGCAAAACCGATCGCATGAACATCAGCGGCGATATCGTCAAGAAGCTGGATGAATTCGCCGATCAGACGATCTATAGGTGCATGGATCACCTGGGTCATCTTTGTGTGATGGCCTCCGAGGAGAACGAGGACCTGCTGCATATCCCGGCGAACTATCCTAATGGAAAGTACGTACTCCTGTACGATCCGCTGGATGGATCGGGGAACATCGATGCCAACATCACCATCGGGTCTATCTTCTCCGTGTACCATCGCGTGACGGCATCCGGGCCGGGAACCATTCAGGACGTCCTGCAGCCGGGACACCGGCAGGTGGCAGCAGGCTATGCTCTGTTCGGTTCGAGCATGATGTTCGTGTACACCACAGGTCACGGAGTGCATGGCTTCACTCTTGATCCGAGCGTAGGAGAATTTCTCCTTTCCCACGAGAATATCAGGATTCCGAAGAAGGGAGCCATTTATAGCACAAACGAGGGCAACTTCTCCCGCTGGACACCGGGTATGCAACGGTATCTTCACTATCTCAAGCAGGAAGACGCCGCGACGGATCGTCCATATTCCGCACGGTATGTCGGGTCGCTGGTGGCTGACGTGCACAGAACGCTGCTGTACGGCGGGATCTACTTCTATCCCGGAGACACCAAGAATGCACAGGGGAAGCTCCGGCTGATGTACGAGAACAATCCTCTTGCATTTCTTGTCGAGCAGGCAGGGGGAACCGCCAGCGACGGATCCGGGAGAGTTCTGGAAGTGGTGCCCGAATCACTGCATCAGCGCTGTCCGTTGTTCATTGGCAGCGAGGAAGACGTCCGGTGCGTGCAGGAGTACCTGGCAGGGAGGCGCTAGAAGCGCAGGAAACAGAAAGCCCCGCTGCCGGCGATCGGCGGCGGGGCTTTCGTGTGGATATGGAAGGTGTCGAAGCTTACTTCATTCGCGCAAGCTTGTCCTTGGCCTTGTCGACCAGCGGACTGGTGGGGAAATCCGATACGACTTTCTCGTATGCTTCTCTCGCCGCAGTCTTGTTCCCAAGCAGGGCTTCACAGTTACCGGCCATCAAGGTGGCATCGGCCTTTTTTTCCGACCGTGCGAGGCCAAGCACGAGATTGAATTGCTTAAGTGCAGCCTGGTAGTCCTTCAAGCCGTAGTACGATTCGCCAATCCAGTACTGGCAGTTGTCGGCATATTTCTGTTCTACATTGCCGTTGAGGAGAGCTTCCATGTCCGCGATGGCACCCTGGAAATCCCGTGCATTAAACTTCGCCAGAGCGGCATCGTACGCGGATGCCGGACTCTCGTATGTGGATGCAGGCGCAGGAGTAGGGGTCGCGACTCTTGGCGCCGCAAGTGCCTCATTCAATTTGGTTTCCAGCTCTGCATTCCGCGCAGTCAGCTGGCGATTTTCTGCAGCAACGGCTTCGAGTTGATCCCGGTTCCGGTTGTTCTCATTCTTGAGGCTGTCGATCCGATATTCCAGCATCGATATCGGTGTCGCTGTGGGCTGGTCGATCCACTCTTCCATGGATTCCTCAGAAGACCCGCATCCGGCCACGGTCAATGCAACCAGGATGACGAGGACGGGGACGAGTCCGACCATGGCGCGAAAACGGAGTGCATTGCTGCTCATAAGACTTCCTCCTTTAAAGGGATGAGATAGTCAGCGGTGCGCTAATGTATCAAAAGGGGGGTGCAATGTCAAGCAGCGCCACGACTTAGCTGTTGTGCGCGGCGGGCCAGCTTGCGCGCGACTGCCGCAACGATCCTGTCAGGAACGCCATCGATATGGAATGACTTCAAACGCATATCGCAGACCTCATTCACGTAATCTACAGCCACGAACTTGCGTGCATCGGTAATGGCAATTTCCGTGGAAAAGAAATCCAGCCGGCACACCGACGCAACAATGCGGGTAACGCTTGTTAACTCAACAAGTCCCCATCGGCGTTGATCTGATGAGGAGACTTCGGCATAGATATGAGTGCCGGGATCCCACCAGCACGGAATGATCATTCCGCATACACCGAACACGCGAAACCATCCTTTCCGGCCATCCAGCACCGACGGGAGGATCTCTTCCTGCAGCAGATATTTGTCGTTTTTATGGTGCTGTCGGGATTCGATGACATCCTTGAGCGTTTCCGCACCCAAAATGACGCCAACGCCGCCACCGGTGGTATTCGCGGGCTTGATTATAAACGGCCGGCCGAGGTGCGCAAGTTCGCTGAGTGTCAGTTCGACCTCGCGCTTCTTGTTGAACGGCGACACGATTATGGTGTACGGTACCTGAATCCCCGCTGTTATGAACTCGAGGTGCATGTTCGCTTTGTCTGACGCATGGCGGACTGCTTCGGGGGGATTCAGATGCTTTGCGCCGTGGCGTGCCAGCGTCCGTATCAAGGGCGCAAAATGTTCGTCGGTCTCCGCCGTGCGGTCAAGCAAGACCTCAAAGTGCAATCGCCCTTGCTGGACGGCGTGGAGGGTCTCTTCGCAGTTGTGATGAGAAATCGCATAGGTGCGTAAACCGAGCGCTTGGGCCGACGATTCGAGCAGGCGCACAAACTCCCGGTCGTACTCCCAATCCCAAGCGATGGCAAAATCGATGCGCTGCGGTGTGGGCCGGGAGGATTCCATGACCCCAATTCTACAGAATATTGCGGTCTGATGCCATCGGTTTGGAAACAGGCCGTCTCCCCGGCTTGTTATTCATAGGGGTAATGGGTATATTTTTTGCTAGGATGATGGGTAGGAGATTGTAGGCTATGAAGTTAGCACTATTTGTCACTGTCGCTTTTGTCGCCGTTTTTGGGGCTGGATGTGGCTCCGGAACCGAGGGAGTGCTGGAGCGCCGGGCGCCGGGCACGTCGCAACACAGCCCGGGGACCGATTCCGCCCGACAATTGGCAATGCGGCATTTTGTGGACGGTTCCATCGAGGAAGTCAAGGGGAATTTTGCGAAGGCGGTTCTGGAGTTCCAGGATGCGCTCCGTTATGACCAGGATCCTGCCATTTACTATGCGCTTTCGAAGAATTACTCACTTCTTGGTAAACACTCCTCTGCCATCGAAAATGCTCGCGAGGCGGTCAAGCGTGCGCCGGATGAACTGACCTATCGCCGTAATCTCGCCGAAGTCTATGCGATGGCCTTTGAATATGATGCCGCGGCCGAACAATTCGAGGAAATCATCAGCCGCGATTCCTCCCAGATCGAGGCGTGGTACAGTCTTGCCCGTCTGTCCCAGCCGCGGAAACCCTTACGCGCGCTCGAGGTGTACGAGCAGATACTCCGTCGTTTCGGTCCGGACTGGGATGTGCTGTTGCAGGCTGCCGAAATCAACAACAAGCTGGGCCACTTTGACAAAGCGGCCGACGCACTACGCGAGATGTCGCTGATCGACCCGGCTAATAAGGCGCTGAAGCAGAGCCTTGCCCAGGCGTACGCGCGAGCGGAAAAATACGATTCGTCACTTGCAGTGTACGAAGAACTGCGTGAACTGAACCCGGAAGATGTGAGTGTTCTGGCGGAAATGGCCGGGATCCGTCTCGTCCGCGGAGAATCCGCCAGGGCAACGGAAGAGTTTGAAAGAATCCTGAACCGCGACTCGGTTGCCGTCGACGTCAAACTCCGTATCGGAGAGATGTACTTTGCGCAACTCGGGAAGGATTCAACCCTGGCGCCGCTCACCAAGAAAGTGTTCGAGCGGATCGCGGCGAATCATCCGGAAGACTGGCGTCCGTTCTGGTTCCTCGGTGCAGTCGGCTCCATGATGCACGACGATTCTCTGGCGGTGAAGAATTTCCGGCGCGTCACTGAACTGGCAAGCTGGAATGCCGACGCGTGGGTCTATCTCTCGTCGGTTTTTCTCGGCAAGAACAATTTCGAAGAAGTTGCCGCGATTCTCGAGTCGGCTGTGCGCATACTGCCGGATGACTACCGTGTCAATTTTTTCCTTGGGATCTCGTACAGCAGGATGAACCGTCCTCTCGATGCGGCGCGTGTCCTCGAACACGCCCGACAGATCAACCCCAAAGAAGTGGATGCCGTGGCGCAGCTCGCACTTGTCTATGATGGCATAAGCCGCTTCGAAGAGTCCGATGCATTGTATGAAGAAGCCCTCCGCCTGGACCCTGCCAACGCGCTGGTCCTGAACAACTTTGCCTACAGCCTTGCGGAACGGAATGTCAACCTGGATCGTGCACTCGCAATGTCCCGCAAGGCGGTCGACGCCGATCCGGGCAACGCGTCATATCTTGATACTATCGGCTGGATCTACTACCGACTGGGGAACTACAAGGAGGCCGAGCGCTTCGTCAAGGAAGCAATCGGCAAAGGGGAAGTCAACGCAGTAGTCTACGAGCATCTTGGCGACATTTACTTCAAGCTCGACCAGAAAGATCTTGCAATCGAGCAATGGAATCTTGCCTTGAAGCTCGACGCGAACAACACGACGTTGCGCGACAAGATTGCCCGCGGGTCGCTCTGATGAGGGTCCCGGGCGCCGGCGTTCTGCTCTCCCTCGCCCTGATGCTTCCGGCCTGTGCGCCCACCCGGGAGGCACTTCTTCTTGATGTGCAGCAGCTTCCCGCCGATGAGGTCATAGCGATTGTGCGTGCAGAGGAAACGGAGTTGAGTTCATTCACCGGAAACGGCTCGGTGGCATTCGACTCTCCCGAGATGAGCGGGTCTGTGTTCTTTACTGTTGCCATCCGAAACCGGGATTCGATCCTGGTCAGGTTTGAAGGGCCGTTTGGTTTGGATGCGGGTTTCCTGTTCGCCGACAGAGAGCGGTTCGTTCTCTACAACGCCATGGAAAACTGGTACACGGACGGATTCACGAAAAGCGCCGGCATCCGTTCGGTAATCCCCATCGATCTCTCGTTCGACCAATTAATCGACGCTTTCACCGGCACGTTTCGTCTGCCGTCCGGCCGCAGGCCGGCACGCTACGAGATCGATGATGACAGGTTCCTCCTGGTATTCCCACAGGGGAGTGACTCCGTGTCGTACTGGATTGATCCGGCCCTGCGAGCGGTGACACGATACTGCCTTGCTCACGGAGATTCCACTCTGGCGGACGTGTCGACAGATCGCTGGGAGGGGGATGTTGGCTCGGCCATGCCGCACCATATCACCATGAACTTCCCGCTCACATCCCGCGGCGTGTCGGTGTTCTATTCCTCTGTCACGGTGAACCCGACCGTGGTCTCGCTCTCCTATTCCATACCCGCACGTGCCCGTCGGCACACGCTCCAGTAATCGTTCGGAAAACCTATGACCGCCCGCCGTGCCTGGCATTGCTCACCGACCTGCTTCCGAGCCCTTCTGGCTGCCGGCTTGAGTGCAATTGTTCTCGTCTGCTGGCCTTCCGGTGGGTCACTCATTGCGCAGGAGGAAATCCACCGGCGTCAGGAAGCCCTGGACGCGCTCAGAACGAAAATCCGCGCACTTGAAGAGAAGAGCAAGGTGCAGCAGAAAAATGAAAGCAAAGCCCTTGAGCTTGTTGACACGTATGACCGCAAGGCATCGCTTCTCCGCCAGTTGATTGGGAAGCTGAAGGCGGAGGAACGTAAATTGCAGGGGTCGATCGATACGACCCGCACTACATTACAGACGCTTGATCATCAGCTTGCCTTTTTGAAGGATCATTACGCCCGGTACGTTCGTTCCATTTATCGAACCGGGAGGTACCTCGATGTGGAACTCCTGTTGACCGCCGCATCGTGGAACCAGTTCGCAATCAGGAGTGAGTATCTGCGGCGATTCACCGATCAACGTAGGCGGGATGCCAAACAGATCGCAGCCAAGACTCGGCAGGTCGAGTCGTCGCAGTCCCGTGCACAGAGGCAGTTGAACGAGGAACGGAGGCTGATTGCGGAAAAGGGTGCGGAGGAAGACCGCCTTGCGTCCCTCGCTGCGGAACGAAGAGAAGTCTTGCGACGGATCCGCAAAGACAAGAAACTGCTTGGCCAGCAGATGCAGCGTCAGTTGCGAGCAGCGCGTGAAATGGAACAGATGATCGCCGACCTTGTCGAAAAAGACCGCATCAAGAAGGAGAAGGTTGATGAAGCCGACCGGAAACTCCCCCGGCTGCCCCAGCCGCCGGGAATCAGCGAGGCATTCGTCCAGCGCAAGGGGAACCTGCGCTGGCCAGTCAGCGCAGGAAGCATTGTGGCACGCTTCGGACCACAGCAACATCCCACACTGCGGACAGTGACCTACAATACCGGGATCGATATCGCTGTAGATGCCGGAACACCGGTAAGCGCCGTAGCCGGCGGGGAAGTGGCGACGATCAACTGGCTGCCGGGGTATGGAAATCTGGTTATCCTCAACCACCAGAACGGGTATCGCACCGTCTACACGCATCTGGGAGAAATATCGGTAGTCCAGGGCCAGACGATTGCACAAGGCGGGCCGACCGGTACGAGCGGCGACTCGCTCGACGGGCCGCGCCTGCACTTTGAGATTTGGAAAGACCGGGAAAAACAAAATCCCGAACTCTGGCTCAGCCGTCACTGAGCGCTTTACCGGATCAACCACCGAGACATGCTGACGTTGCGGGCGTACATCGCGGCTGGATTCCTCGGGGCTGTGGTTGCGGCGGGAACACTCACCGCACAGACGCTCCAGCTCCCCGCGCGCCCTACCGGCGCCCCGGGTGGCGATGCATTTGCCGCATCGGTGTCTGCGCTTACGCGCGAACAGCGTGAAGAGCAAGTGTTCCAGGAGGTGACATCCGGCAACGTTCCCGACTTTTTCCGCCGGTGCGTCTCGGTTACCACGACTTCCTTCCTTGACGGCAAACTCAGAACAGCGCAATGGTATGTGACCCCGGAGTACATCGCGATCGGAGGCGACGACGACTACTTCCTGATGCCGATGACCCCGGTGTGCGCGCAGAGAATCGCCGATGCCCTCGGCTGCTCTCTGCCAACAAGGAAGATGGTCGATGCCGTCTACGCCGCATCAACCGTGAAGGTTGCGCCGATTCCCATCCCGCCGAGCGGGGCCATGACCACCGTCCCCGTGTTCAAGCAACACAACGATACGCTGCGGCTCCAGCGTGCTGCGCTTCTTGCGGGGCATCCACTCGGTGAACTGGTCGCGGGCCATAAGAAAGACGTGATCATCTCGAATGCCATTACCACCAACCTCAAACCCGCCGTACCAAAACCGGTGGTCATCTATGGTTGGCACCAACCCGGCGGAGTTCCTATTCAGCCCCTGTACAACGGTCATGCGGAGACATATGCGGACTACAGCCATGGCATAAGGCTGGTGCAGCGGTCCGTGCTTCTCGACAGTATTGTCACCACCGTTGAAGATCTGGTGCGGGATTCGGTGCTGTGGCCCTTGCTCAGCGATGAGGGGGCGATAGCACATCCGCGCTACGGCGACCCGCCCAATTCGGTTCCGCACGAGGATGCCGCACCTGCGGCTCCTGAAGGATTTGAACTGCGGCAGAACTATCCCAATCCGTTCAACCCCACGACACGGATCGGGTTCAGCGTTCGGGGACCGGTCCCCGGTTGGGTGCATCTGACGGTGTACGACATGCTGGGCAAACCGGTCACCACGCTTATCGATGAAGTCCTTGCACCAGGCGAATATGCCCCACTGTTTGACGGGAGCAATGTGG
>DAINBR010000007.1:0-21628 GCA_036732865.1 Bacteroidota bacterium
CCTCCGGAACCCGCAATTCTGCATCGCCGCGGTCGGCGCCCGCCCGCCGCACGGACGAGGCCGGGGCTGTCAGAACGCATGACCCCCATGCTTACAACTGGCAGTTCAATTCCGGTGGCGCCGAGTTTCCGCTTGATCGGCGGCTTCGTGACAGCCGGGGTGTCTTGTGTGCTCGGATAAACGCCGGCGGGCGACCCGGCGGAAAGCAGTGCACCGGAGGCGCCGATGATGGATGACCGGAGAAACGCGCGACGAGAAGTCGTATCCATGAATTACTCTCACGAACGTGGATGTTGATGATCACATCGTCGGATTCAAACAATCGGGGGAGACATTTTCACGTCAGGTCCAAGACGCCGGCGGAGCACCTCCATGATGCTTCCGAGCCCTAGCAGCAGTCCGGCGACAATCACCAGGACGCCGAGGTAAGGCACGAAGGTCAGTACCTGAACGAGGATGATGCCCGCAACGGCGGCAAGGATGAAGCGCCCGGTGCTGCCGGGCATGAATACTCTCTGGCCCACTACGACACCAAGAATCATTTGTGAAAGGTAGAGGAACCAGAAGTAGAGTGTCAGAAGGAACAACCCGAGCGGCAGTCCAATAAATGTCGCGCACAACGCCACCGCGGCAATGGGGGTGAGAAGGAATCCCGCAAAACCCAAGAGGAGGCACCACCATGGATGCAGCCACACCGTCTGTCCGGCGTTTCCGACGGTAGCAGGAGTCAACAATATCAGGACGATGGCGGATACGATCAGACTGAGCGCCCATATGAGCTTGAGCCAAAAACGGATCGGAGAGAGACCAAGGATGAACCCGCGGGTGTCGGGTTTCGTGACCGTTATCTCCACTGTGCCGTCAACCGTGCCGGGGTCAATCTGGGCGCGATCAGCATTCGCGACGACAGCCTGCAATCCACCCTGGATTCGCGCACCGTGAATCGTCGCAATGCCGCCGCCGGAGAATTTCACGTTCCCGCCGACAAGGCCGCTGAGCTGCGCTTCCCCTCCGGTCACCATGACATCATGCTGCACCGATCCCCCTAGGTGGATTTCGCCTCCAGCAGCAAGAAGGCCACCGCCGATCTCTGCGTCCTTTGTGACTTGGAGGCTCCCGCCTGCGATGGAGACGTTTTTGCCGACGGATCCATTGCACTCGATGTTCCCCCCCGCAGCACGCAAATCATCTGTCACGGTGCCGTTGATGCTTATCTTCCCCCCGGCAGCAAGTACGTCGCCGTTCACGGTCCCATCTATCCGTACTGTTCCGCCCGCCACGTAGACGTCACCATTGACCGTCCCAAGGATCATCACCTGGTCGCCCGAGGCAAAAAACCACCCCTCGTGCACTTCCTCGGCTGACAAAACAACGCGGCGTTCGGCACCGTCGTTGCCGTTGCCGGATTCGTTGCAGCCGCCGGCTGTCAACAGCACGAGTGCCGTCGGGAGGAGCATTCGGAGAACGCGTTTCATGGATCGCATCCGACTATCGGGGAATGTACAAGTGGCGCTTGATCTTTTGCGTCGGGGTCTTCTGGAACGGTTCCGCCTGTTCGATGATCTTGTGGATGCGGGAATACAACGGGACACGCTCGTTGATTTGCCGCTGAAGGTCGTTCAGCTTGTCGTTGATCATCTTTCGGATATCCGTCTCACTCAGAGAGTGCAGGACCTTCTGGAGTTTTTCGTAGTCCGGGTGAACGAGTGCGACCAGCCGGTTCTGGTGTTCGTACACGACGGACTCGCGCACCGTGTCGAATTCGTTGATGATCGATTCCAGTTCCTCAGGATAGATGTTCTTCCCGCTCGGTCCGAGGATCATGTTCTTGGAACGGCCTTTGATGAATATGTAGCCGTCGGGCTGAATTACACCAAGGTCGCCCGTCTTCAGCCACCCGTCTTCCGTGAAAGCTTCTCGTGTTCTTTCGGGGTCCTTGTAGTACCCGCGCATAACGGTGGGCCCCTTGACCTGGATTTCCCCCTCGCCCGTTGCCGTCCTGGGGTCGGCAATGCGAATCTGCGTCCCCGGGAGCGCCGGACCTGTGGAGCGATACCGTGTGTGTGAAGGATGTGTACCGGCTATGAGCGGCGCCGTCTCGGTCAGCCCATAACCGATGGCATAGGGGAATCTGGCTTCACGGAGGAAGAGCTCAACATCCGCTGCCAGGGGCGCACCACCGATGGCGAAGATGCGTAGTCGCCCGCCGAATGTTCTCAGGAGCTTTCTTCCCGCAATACGGTGGAGGGCCTTGCGGCCCAGCGCGGTGGCGTGCACCATTCGCAGTAGAGCCGTCTTCGTGAGTTCCTGATAGATCTTGGCCTTGTAGATTTTTTCAATGATGAGCGGTACCGACAACATGATGGTCGGCCGCACTTTCTCGAGCGCCGGCAAGAGGACAGCCGCCGTGGGCGGCTTCTGCATATAGTAGACGGATGCACCGACCATGAGCGGCGTCACCAGACCCAGCGTGCACTCGTATGTGTGCGAGAGGGGCAGCACCGACAACAACCGGTCTTCCATCTCAACGGGGACGATCTTCAATAGTGCAAACGCATCGGCAACGATGTTCCCGTGCGTCAGCATCACACCCTTCGAATGCCCTGTCGTGCCTGAGGTGTACATGATCACCGCCAGATCGTCCGCCGCGGGGGCGGAGACCGGCGACCCGGAGGCGGCATCGTCAAGAAGGACCGTCGGCCGGCCGTCGGGCGAGGACGCAACCGAGGCGGCAGGAGTTCCGGGGGCGACATGGGTAAAGTCATCGAGCAGAACAACCGGGCCCGTTTCCTGGGGGGTGAGATCCAGCACCTTTTCGTACAACCGTGACGACACAAACACCGCCCGCACTTCGGCGTGACGGATGATGCGACCGACGTCGGCTGCCGGGAAATCCGGAAGGACGGGCACCGCCACCGCCCCCATTTGGGTGATCCCGAAATACGTCATCCCCCACTGAGGGGAATTCTCCCCGAGAATGGCGACGCGGTCTCCCGGCTGTACACCCACCGAGGTGAGATATGCAGAGAGCTGGCGTGACCGGCGGAGGATGATATCATACGAGTAATTCTCACCCTCGATTGTGGCCAGGGCAAGCCTGGTCGGGTACGCCTGCGCAGTTCGCTCAATCAACGCGCGCAGCGTTTCGGGCATACTTGCAGTCAGAGAAGTAGGCATGGTTATAAGATACCAAGATCGGGAAAAATGGTCAAGCGGACTTTGGGATTCCTCTACAGAGACTTCAGCCAATCACCGGCAAACGACCGTGCGGCCTCGGTGGCCGCTTTGCCCGCGCGGAATGCAAGCTTCCACTCACTGCTTTTGTTCTCATAATCCGGATTGGTAAACACCATTTGCTTGCCTTTTTGCTCCAATTGCGCGTCAAAATCAACATTCTTGGTTTTCTCGAGAAATCGTTCGAGCCGCCGGCGGATGAGCGGCCGCGGATCACCCACCGGGTTCTCACGCTCGAATGCCGCCAGCTTCTCTTCATAGGTCTTTTTCGCGGCGGCGTTCATCTCAACGATCATCTTTTCCATCGCCGCATCCTGCGACTTGTCCATCCCCTCCATCTGTTTCAGTGAGGATTTCAACGCAGTAAGGACATCGTTGAAAATCCCCTTTTGCGACGCCGGCGCTTCTGCGGCATTCTTCTGCGTCTCGGCAATTTGCTTCTTGACCTGCGCGATCTGTTCGGCGCGGGATTCCGCAATTGAGGGTGTCAACTCCGGAGCTGCGGGTTTGTGCCCTTCGCGATAGGTCTCATACCACGCCTTGAATGCCGCGCTGGCTGTGAAAGTCCGCGCAAACCCCCCCGCCGCGCGGACAACCACCGCCCGCTTCGCAGGGGGAATGCGCGCGCACGCCGGAGGAAAATAGAAGTTTCCGGTGGCTATGTTGTCCTGCACAAATCCCTCTACCCCGCGCATCGTCGTCTTCATTTCGGCCAGATAGTCCTCAATCCCCGCGCCGAGGGTGGTCAGCAATACGGCAAGCGCGGCAATTATTCGCATGGCAGTCATGGGTTGTTCCTTACGGGTAGTGGGCAGAGAAGACCGAACGAAAATACGACTTCCCGATCAAAGATACCACAAGAAAGGAACCGGCTTACCATACTGTCACGCTGGATGGATCCGGCCTGGTGAGTGGACTGCAAGTGCACAGGTTGAGGAACGGCCAGGGCTCTCTCGAACGGAGGATGATGCTTGCGAGAGAGGTTACCCGAACCTCCCCGTCACGTAGTCCTCGGTCTGTTCTTTCGCCGGTGACGTGAAGATTTTCCGGGTCTCATCGAATTCAATGAGCTCCCCCATGTAGAAGAATGCGGTGAAGTCGCTTACACGCGCCGCCTGTTGCATGTTGTGTGTGACAATGACAATCGTGTAGCTTTTCTTCAGTTCATAAATCAGCTCTTCGATCTTGGCAGTGGCAATCGGGTCGAGAGCGCTCGCCGGCTCGTCCATCAAGAGCACATCCGGATCAACCGCAAGGGCACGGGCAATGCAGAGACGCTGCTGCTGTCCTCCAGACAGCGCGAAAGCACTCTTCGTGAGATCGTCCTTCACTTCATCCCAAAGCGCCGATCTTTTCAGTGTTCCTTCGACGATCTCCTCCAGGCGGCGCCGATCGCGGACACCGTTGATTCTGGGACCGTATGCCACGTTGTCGAAAATCGATTTCGGAAACGGATTGGATTTCTGGAAGATCATACCAACGCGCTTCCGGAGTTCCACCACGTCAACACTCCTGTCATACACATTGACATCGTCCACCAACACACGGCCTTCGATGCTGACATCTCCGATCAGGTCGTTCATGCGATTCAACGTCCGGAGGAATGTCGATTTCCCGCAGCCTGACGGTCCGATGAGCGCAGTCACCTTGTGGGCGGGCATGTCAAGCGAAATGTCGTGCAGCGCCCGCTTGTGACCATAGGAGAGGCTCAGATTTCGAACGGAGATCTTGTGCGGTGCTTTGCCATTCAGATTGTGCATGGCGAAACCCTACCCTATCTTCCGGGCGCGTATACGGGCCCGAAGGAATATTGCTGAGAAATTGAGACAGAATGTCAGGAGGAGCAGGACCAGTGTCGTCGCGTATTGAATTCCCTGCGTGGCATCGACATTCGTGGACTGCGTCGCCATAATGTACACATGGTAGCCTAACTCCATGAACTGGTCCGACAACGCGCCGGGGAGCTGAGGGAGAAAATAGGCCGCTCCGGTGAAAAGAATCGGGGCCACCTCCCCCGCTCCCCTGCTCACGGCGAGTACTCCCCCTGTCAGGATGCCGGTTGTGGAGTTCGGTAGGACGACGTGCCAGATGGTTTGCCACTTGGTAGCACCCAGCGCCAGACTTGCCGCTCGCAATTCCCGCGGCACCGTTCGAATCGCCTCTTCCACAGACACGATGACCACGGGCAATGTCAGCAGGGCCATCGTCATGCTCGCCCAGAGCAGATTGGGCTGGGCCCACTTCATAACCGTTCCGCCGCTGACAATGTTGTCGATCCCCCCTCCGACAAACTGCACGAAGAACCCGAGACCGAAGAGGCCGAATACGATTGCCGGCACACCGGCCAATGTATTCACGGCGAACCGGATGAGCCGGGCAAGCCACGAGCGCGGGCTCGCATATTCACTCAAGTAAATTGCCGTGATCGTCCCCACCGGCACCCCGGCGATCGACATAATGAGTACCAGCAGGGCGGTCCCGGCAATAGCCGGGAATATTCCCCCCGCCGTCATTCCTTCCGTCGGTGAATCAGTGATGAATTCCCATGACATGACGTCCCATCCCCCGATGACGATCGTCGCTATGATGTACAGCACGAGAACGACAATACCCACCGCAGCCAACCCGGTCCCACCCACGACTGAAGCCCCGATGATTCTTCGCTTGAACGTCATGATCAGTCGCCTCGAAAACGTTTAAGCAATCGCTGGCGGATGAACAACTCCGCTCCTGCATTCAGGACGAAGGTGAACAGAAACAGCAGTGCTCCCAGGAAGAAGAGTACCGTATAGTGCGTATCCCCAAACACCACCTCCGCCATTTCGGCGCCTATCGTTGCCGACATCGTGCGCACCGGCTCCACCGGGTTGAGCGAGAACAGGGCGGCATTGCCGGTTGCCATCAACACAATCATCGTCTCTCCGAAGGCCCTCCCAAACCCGAGTACGACGGCGGCGAAGACGCCGGGCGTCGCGGCCGGGAGTGTGACAAAAAATGCGGTCTGCCATTCGGTGGCTCCCAGGGCCAGGCTGGCCTCTTTCATGTAAGAGGGAACAGCCGTCAGGGCGTCTTCGGCGACGGTGTAGACGATGGGAATGACCGCAAGTGACATCGCGACTCCCCCCACGAACGCATTCAAGCGGTACTGGTACCCGAACAGATTCTGAAACATTGTGGCCAGGACCATAAGCGCGAAAAAACCGATGACGACGGAGGGAAAACCGGCGAGAATTTCAATGGCCGGTTTCAGGGTCTCCTTCGCCCACTTCGGCGCAAACGAGGAGGTAAAGAGCGCCGCAAGGATGGCCACCGGAGCGGCGATCAGGATCGCAATGATCGTCGTCTTCAGCGATCCCAGCACGAGCGGCAACAGACCGTATTGCGGTCGCGCAGAGACCGGTTGCCACGACGTCGAAAGCAGATTCTGAGCGGTGACTCCTCCCTCCGCACCGGCTGTCTCCGAACGCATGGATCGTTCCTGTCCCTGCGCCATGCCCGACGTCTGGTTCCCCACAACTTCCTCACCATAGGTCTCAATCGGTTCTTCATCCATCGCCAATGACTGAACCTCCGGCGGAAAAAGGATCGGGAAAGCTTCGCGAAACACAAAAACAAAAATCAGGGCAATGGTCGCAAGCGAGACGACCGCCACCGCGGTGATGATCTTTTCGGCGAAGAACTCATCGGGCCTGAAACGCTTCCGGAGATCCCCGGGAGCCAAACGTCTTCGGCCGGACTGCTCACTTCCGGCCGGCGCCGTTGGGATCGCCGCGGACTCGACCGCGGCTTGTTGAAAGACCGTTGCGTTGCGGTCAAGCCGCAACGCAACGTCAGATGCAGCGTTCATGTGTGACCCTTTTTTTCCATGGCCGGCTCCCTAGCGAATCGGGAAATACCCCACTTCGGTCACGATCTTCTGCCCCTCCTCGCTAAGTATCCAGTCGATGAATCCCTTGAGTGCGCCGGTCGGACGATTCCGGACATACATGTAGAGATACCTGCTGATAGGGTAGTCGCCCGACTTGATGTTCTCCAGTGTGGGTGCATACCCGGCGGCAGAGGCATCTTTCTTCACCTTCAACTCCCGGATCCCCTTGCCATACGCGGCTCCGCCGTATCCAATGCCCGACTTGTCCTTCCCCACCGCATTCACGACCGCCGCGGTTCCTGGCATGGTCTGCATCGCTGCCGTGAAATCCTCTCCCAAGAGCACGTTGTCCTTGAAGTACACGTATGTCCCCGAGTTGTTCTCACGGCCGTACACGATAATCTTTGCATTGGGCCCGCCAACCTCCCTCCAGTTGGTGATTTTCCCCGTATAGATGTCCTTCAGCTGCCCAAGGCTGAGCTCCTGGATGGGACCTTCCGCATTGACGTAGACGGAAAGCCCATCGAGCGCACTCTTGATCTCAACTCCCCGCGTGCCATATCGCTGCTTCAGTTTGTCGATTTCACTCCTCTTCATCGGACGGGAAGCATTGCATATGTCTGTCGACCCGTTGATAAGGGCGGAGATACCCGTGCCCGATCCGCCACCGGTCACCTGAACGACCACATCCTGATGCGTGGCCATGTACTTCTCCGCCCAGCGTTGGGCAAGGATGACCATGGTATCGGACCCCTTGACCGTGATCTTTTCTTCGCCCAGGGCCGCCGACTGGACAAACATGGCGAGTGCAATCATACTCAATGCTAGCTTTTTCATGGCGCTGTTCCCGTATTTGATGTGAGCCAATGCTGTTCTTAGAACCTGTACTGCGTGCGGAATGTCAACACATTGTCGCGCGCGTTGTCGACGTATGGGGAGAGCGACGACGAAGCACCCGTGATCCCCGTGAGCTCTTCGTTGCTGACTATTTCATAGTACAGCATGAATTTCACATTGTCGTCCCAGTAGTGCACAAGACCAAAGCCCAGCGTAGAGAATTTGATGTCCGTTACGGTCAACCCGCCAGCCCCGACGGTGTTGCCGGACTGAAAATCGGCCGCCGCCACTTTGGTGTTCGGATCATACGCATCGTACTTCACGACAATCTGGTTCCGGTCGCCGAGATTCTGTACGTAGTACACGTAGAACCCGGAGAATTCCCTGCGATATATGCCCGTTGCCGGCTGCGTCGAAGGGCTGGTGGTGCTGCTGGAAGTGCCCGGCTGCTTCCCTGCGACGTACTCGCCGCGCACTATTGCGCCGCCGATCGACGGTACGTCCAGGTAGACTTGCGCGTCAACACCAACATAGGTGCGTCCAACCGGCGCGCTGACATTCGTGCCGACCGAATCTACGACAAAGCCCGGGCTCCCGTTTGCCAGCGCTCCCATTGTGTAGAGGTATTTCGTGTTGTTGCGCACGCTTCCGACATACCCCGAGACGCCTACATCAAGCGCGGCATTCATGTCCCCAAGCGGGATCTGGGCGGCAATGTGACCTATGAGGTCCTTGTTGCTGTCGTAATCGTTGGCCGACGGTCCGGACCCGTTGAACACCCCGACATCTGCACGCAGGAAGCTCAGGGGACCCGATTGCGGAGCGTAAAATACCTTGGCACCGAGTTCACGCTCGCCTGGAAACAGCGTCTGGTAGACCCGGGAGCGCTCCGGGGTTTCGCGACTGCTTGAGGAATATGAAATCTCGTAGCCGAACGGACGGTCGAAGACTCCCGCCTGCAGGCCGAACGAGTTCGTCCAGGGCTCGGTGACCGAAAGATAAGCGTCCTTCAAGATCACACCGGTCTGAATGGCGTCAATCTGCACGACGAACTGTGTGATCACATTGTCATAGGTCACCTTTACTCTCCCCCTGCGCACCTGGAACACGTTCTTGACGTTTCCCCCAAACTGGCCGCCGGAGAAATTACCGATAGGGTAGGCAGTGTTCATCAAGTCGGTGGAGCGCCATTGCGTCTGCACATAGCCGGAGACTTTGATCTTCCGCAGTGCATCCACGAAGCCGCGGTACTCCATCGCGGATTCACTTAATCCCTGTACTGCCCCCTTTACCTCCTCAAGCTCTCCCTTCGTTGCAGCCTGCTCCTGATCACCGGCAATTTCCTGAGCACCGGATTGCTCCTGGTTGCCTGCCACCTCCTGAGCCCCTGCCTGTTCCTGGGGATCGGTCAGTTCTCGAGTTCCGGTCCGTTCCTGCGCACCAGTGGGCGGGTGGGCAATAGCGCACACGGCAACTAGTGTGAATAGCGCTCCTCTCAATGGTATCCTTCACAGTGGTAGAATGTCTTGCCACAGCTATCTCTGATGGTACCAAGATAGTATCTCAGCATTGCCCTATTGTGAAGTTGATGTTAAGAAACTGTTAAGTCGCGGATGCGTGCCGACATCTTTACATGAGGGGGTGATTGGGTGCAGGTGGATGGAATGACAAAAGGACGATTGAGGGGGGTCAGGAATTTTCCGCCGAAGGCTTGAACATGAGCCGGAAAGTCGCGGGCGACGGCACGACTTCCATCGTTGCGTCAAGCTGTGCCGCAAGCATCTGCACAATCTGCAGTCCGAGTCCGTCCGAACGCTCGAGGGTGAAATCGACGGGAAGACCCACACCGCTGTCCGACACTTCGAGCGTGACAGTCCCATGTTCGCGCCGGAGCAGAACTGAGATGGTTCCCTGTGTCCGGCCGGAAAAACCATGTTTGAACGCGTTGGTCACAAGTTCGTTGACAATGAGCCCCAAGGGAGCGGCGTTTTTCACATGAAGGACGACAGGGTCGCATCGTACGTCGAGAACTATGGCTTCGTTGCGGGGACCGAAAGACCCTGCGACGGATGTGATCACCTGACTGAGGTATTCGGGAACCCGGACCCGGTTCATCTCGCCCGACTTGGAGAGAAGTTCATACAGCTTGGCAACAGATGTCACCCGGTTCCTGACCCGTTCAAGACTCTCGCGCGTGGCGCGTTCCGCCGCATGATCAGATTCCAGTGACACAAGGCTCGCAATCACCATCAGACTGTTCTTGATGCGGTGGCGCAGCTCGCACAGCAAGGCCTCTTTTTCGGCCAGTGCGGCCTCCAGCGCCTGCAGCTCATTCGCCGTCTTCAGGCCCAGGGATGTAGACGACCGGGCGCGCACCCGTCGGGGGGTGCGCTTGACTGGCTTCGACTGCAGTCTCGTGCCCCTGCGTCGCGCCGTATTGTTTTTCCCAACCCTCACCGGACCTCCGCTTGATAGAGGAAGATAGGTTTGAATGATGAAACGGACGTTGACGACAGTCACAGGACGGGAAAGTTACTGAGGTCTATACATTACACCGACACGCGATGCAATCGAAGAAAAGAACGCCGAACACCATGCAAGGGGAGGAAGATGAACGCCGTAAGGGGGCCCAGGGTGAATGGTTTGGAGCGTCAGGGGGCGCTTATCCCCTTGCTATGACCTGCCCCAGGATGGCCAGCTCTTCTTTCAATGCGTGGAGATGAGGCGAGCTCTCCCCGCTCCTGTTTTCCTTCCCGAGCTGCTCCAGTTTTTCCGACTCGTCGACCACGCGCCGTGCGCACATGCTCCCAGAGACGCCTTTGAGGGCATGCGCCGATCGGCGTAACGCCGCGCTATCGGAGCGCGTAACTGCCTGTTCAATCTCCTGCAGCAAGGCCGGGACCGACTCGAGGAATTTTGTCGACAGCAGTTGCACCAGGTCCTCGTCGCCCATGCACTGTTCCAGGAGCGCACCCCGGTCGAATACCTGCGTCTCGATACGCGACATTTCGAGGCGCCCGATGACGGCACTCAGTGCGCTCGCATCGATCGGTTTCGTCACATAGCCGTCCATACCTGCGGCCAGACACTCGTGCCGGCAGTCCTGTGTCGCATGCGCGGTCATCGCGACAATCGGTGTCCGGGCGCTCCGTTCTCGTTCGAGAGCACGAATGGCCGTCGTCGCCTCAAACCCATCCATCAGCGGCATCTGTATATCCATCAGAACGAGATCGAACGACTCTGCCATGTACGCATCCACCGCCTCCCGGCCGTTACGAGCAAGCATCACGGTGTGCCCCATTCGCTCGAGGAGCCCTTCTGCCACAAGCTGGTTCACCTGTTGATCTTCGGCCAGCAGGATGTGCATCGGGTGCGGCCCACGCGGTATCAAACCGTCAGCCGTGACACCGGTCTCGCCAAGCGCCGGCTGCTGCCTCTCCTCCCCGCGGCGAAGGGCAGAGAGCAAATCCGAAGAGAGGATGGGTTTTGTGAGAAATGACGTGACGCCGGCTTCGCGCAGCTTGTCGTCAACTCCATCCCGGGTGACCGTTGTCATCGCGATGACGGTGAGATCGCGCAGCGAAGGAGTGGCACGAATGGCACCAACGCAACCCGCTGCTCCTGGAAGAGAGGAATCAATCAGCAAAAGCGCGTAGGGCACGGCATGTTCCGCCGCTCGTCGCAGCTCCTCTGGAACCGCATCTGCGTCCATCGAAGCCTGCGTGTCCATCCGCCAGGAAATGAGCATGCTCAGCACACTTCCGAGCGTGGTGGTATTGGCGCAGGCCACAAGTGCACGCTGCCCGTCAAGCGCGCCCCGCTCTGCTTCGAAATCGTCTTCCTCGCTCTGGGCGGACACTTCACATCGTACGGAGAAATGGAATGTACTGCCGATCCCCGGTGTACTTGTCACCTCGAGCGCCCCTCCCATCAACCCCACGAGTTTGGAGGATAGCGTCAGCCCCAGCCCGGTACCGCCCAACAGACGCGTGGACGCAGTGTCGGCCTGTGAGAATGCCTGGAACAGCGCATGTTGCTGTTCCCGGGGAATGCCGATCCCGGTGTCTCGTACGGCGAAATAGAGCGTGACGCTGTCCGGGGCCCGGTTGACGAGGTCAACTGTGACCGCCACTTCACCGGTACTCGTGAACTTGATTGCGTTGTCGATGAGATTCGAGAGAACCTGCATGAGACGGCCGGGGTCGCTCACAACCATCGCCGGGATATCCTGGTCGATGTGGCATGTCAGCTCCAGGCCCTTCTGGCTCGCCCCGAGTGCAAACATGCGCACTGTCGCACCGAGGGCGTCACGCAGGCGGAATGGGGCGCGATCAAGTTCAAGACTGCCGGACTCGATTCTCGAGAAGTCGAGAATGTCGTTGAGGATGCGCATGAGACTCTCGGCCGAAGTCCGTGCAGTCTGGAGATAGTTGTGCTGCTCATTGGTCAGCGATGTGCCGAGCACAAGATCCGTCATGCCGATTATGCCGTTCATCGGCGTGCGGATTTCATAACTCATATTCGCCAGAAGTTTGCTCTTCGCCTTCGAGGCCGCCTCGGCCCGCAGTTTTGCCGCAGCCAGTTCCTCGGTTGTCCGCTTCAGATGCTCCTCCGCCCGCGCCCGGACGATGACCGCACTGATGCTCGCCGCCGCTGCGACAAGAATGGATATCTCACTCTCCGTCCAGACCCGCTCCCGAGTGTATTCATCCAGCTCGGCAAAACCCCAGAATGTGTCATTCAGAAATATGGGGACAACAAGGGTGGACGCAATCCCGCGCGGACGGAGAAAGGCCTGTTCATTGTCGGGAAATGACTGCAGGTTGCCCTGGATGGTTTCACCCCTGCGCAACACATCATGCCAGCGTACCAACAGCGGCGCATAAGGAACATTCTGACGCGACGGATCGTCAGTGCGCGCCACCGAATCCCCGCTGAACCACTCGAAGCACTCGCTGAGAGCCGGCTCACCTGTATCGTAGTGGGGATGATTCTCGTACACATGCACACGGTCCACGCCCGTTGCTCGCCCGATCAACCCCAGCGCCGTGCCAATGCTTTCCCGGTAGTCTGGGCTCCGCAACAAAACACTCATTGCCTCGCCGACGGCGTCAAGAATGCAGTCACGCTTTTCCAGTTCGAACTGGGCGACCTTACGGTCGGTGATATCATAACCCGTCCCGAGCACTGCCGGCGCCCCCTCGTGCTCGAAAGCTCCGAGGCTGAAATCCAACCAACGAACTTCCCCCGCCTTCGTGAGGATTCTGAACTCACAACGATCACCCGCTGGACCCCCTCCCAACCGGTCGTTGACTGCTTCCCTCGCCCCTTTCCGGTCGTCCGGATGCACAATGTCTTCAATCGACATCGCACAAAGCTCTTCCGGTGAGTAGCCCGTCAGCTCAGCGGCCCGGCTATTCACAAACAGAAATCGTTTCTGATCCAGCACGGTAATCGATGCAGGTGTTGTATCGATTAATGAACGCAGGTTGGTTTCGCTTCGGTGGAGCGCCTGGGAGGCGGCTTGGAGCAGGTTGGCCTCACGTCGCCTTGTCCGCGCATTCTTCCAGAGCACGAAGGCAAGCGAGACAAACAGTATGACAATAGCGAGCGCCATTATGGGTGCAACGCTCCAGAGAGCAATCAGGCCAAATGCTATAGGTACAGACTGGAATTTGGAGAACATGCTCGACCGGATAGCTATTGCCAAAAAAGCCTCGAAATCCGTGCCAGCTAGGTGCCTGCCAAAAGTTTGGCCTTTCCGCCCAGGATTCCGCACGTACTGGTTGGATTTCTCCATATGGCGAATAATAGCCACAACCTATTTTCCACTCCATTTGAGACCTTGTTGTCACTCGTCTCGCCTATACGCATCCTGAAGCAACGACCTGCGAGTTGAACGCACTCCGTTGGTCACAAAGGACGCTTTTCGATACACTCGTGGAAAGGCTTGTCACCAGGCTCGTGGTTGAGCTTATCACCGTTTATCACCCATCCTCAAGGAGGTACCATGCGGAATTGTAGAAAGTCTCCTGCGGTCTTACTGTGCCTTGTCGTAGCTGTGCTTCTCAACAAGGAATTTACACTTGCCGGAGAGACCAAAATTCCCGTCACGACATCTTCCTCCGAAGCAAGAGGCTTATTTTTGAAAGGAAGGGAACTCGTGGATAACCTGCGCCTCACTGATGCGCATCCGTTCTTCCGGAAGGCACTGGCACTCGACTCCGGTTTCGCGCTCGCACACCTGTATCTCGCCCAGACCGCGGGGACACCGAAGGAGTTCTTTGCCGACCTCGAGAAGGCTGCAAGCCACGCCGACAAAGTGACAGAAGCGGAGAGGCTCTGGATATTCGGTGTCCGCTCCGGCGCCTATGGCGAGATCGCGAAACAGCGGGAGAATTTTTCGCGGCTCGTCGAGTTGTATCCCGGCGATGAGCGCGCTCATATGCTCCTGGGCATCTCTCACTTCGGGGTGCAGGAGTATGACGAGGCGGCAAAACTGCTGCAGCGGGCAACAGAGATTTCTCCGACGTTCGCCCCCGCATACAATCAGCTCGGATATGCGTATCGATTTCTTGGCAGGACGGAGAAAGCGGAAACCGTGTTCAGGAAATACACTGAACTCATTCCTGGCGACCCGAATCCTTACGATTCGTACGCCGAGCTTCTGCTCAAAATTGGCCGGTTTGCTGATGCCATTGCACAGTACGAGAAGGCGCTTGCCGTCAACAACCATTTCGCCAATTCGTACGCCGGCATTGCGTCAGCGTTGATCTACCAGGGGAAGCACGCCGAGGCGCTGGTGACGCTTGGCAAAGCCCTGTCTCTGGCCCGGAACGATGGCGAAAAGCGGGCCGCGCTCTTCTCCCGGGCAGTGGTTTTTGCCGACAGGGGTGATCTCACTCTCGCAATGAAGGAGATGGAAAAGCAGTATGCACTTGGAAAACAAACGGGCGATGTTGCTGCAATGGCGGGAGACCTGGTGTTCATGGGGAACATCCTTCTCGAGCAGGGAGACGCCGGCGGCGCCGTTAAGAATTTCGACAGGGCAAATGCGATGATTCAGGAATCAAAACTCGCAACGGCAGTAAAAGAGAACAATGCGATGCTTCACGCCTACAACACGGCACGGGCCGCGATCGCGGGGCACGATCTCGCAACGGCCCGAACCCAGGCCGGCCGGTTTCGCGAGGGAGTGGCTTTAAAGAAGAATCAGAATCAAACCCGTCTCGTACACGAACTCGACGGCATGGTCGCGTTGGAGGAGAAGCGGTACGACGACGCCGTGACAGAATTGCTGCAAGCCAACTTGCAGAATCCCTACAATCTGTACCGTCTCGCCCTGGCCCATGAATCCCGGGGAGACACCGGGGCTGCCGCAACCACGTTGGAACAGGCGGCACGGTTCAACAGCCTTCCGGCCCTGAATTACGCTTTCATTCGCGGAAAAGCAGAGCAGAAGCTTACCAGGATGTGACGTCGCCGGGAAAGCAGCCATCAGGGCGGGCGGGGAAAAAAGCACGAGCCGGCTTGACGATCCGGCTCGTGCAATTATTGGATGGTCCGGTTTACGCGACGGATTTGCGCACCTCGGGGAGACGCCCGGCAGACCCAAGCTTCTGGGACTTGTGTGCGATGAATGCGGCGTACTCCTTCACGAAAACCTCCCCAGGTTTACGGAAATCAAAGTTCTCAGGCACATCGCGGAAACTCTCGCGATGTACGCGCGTCCACACCAACCGCCCATCCGTGTCGATGTTCACTTTCGTCACACCAAGCGATGCCGCGCGGACAAATTCGTTTTCGTCAACCCCACACGCCGACGGATCAAGTTTACCCCCCGCAGCATTGATTCGACGCACTTCCTCCACAGGGACCGAACTCGAGCCGTGCATGACCAAAGGCACGCCCGGCAGAAGTTTCTGTATCCCCTCGATGACATCAAAGTGCAGTGACTGGTGCCCCTTGAACTTGTAGGCCCCATGGCTTGTGCCGATCGCGACAGCCAGGCTGTCACAACCCGATTTCTTCACGAACTCCGTCGCCTCCTTGGGATTCGTGAGGCGTGCATTCTTCTCATCGACCTTTATGTCTTCTTCCACACCACCCAGCTGACCGAGCTCGGCTTCCACCGAGATGCCGCGGGCATGCGCGCGATCAACCACCCGCCGGGTCGTCGCAATGTTCCCTTCAAAGGGTTCATGAGATGCATCGATCATCACGGAGGAGTAAAACCCGGATTCAATGCAGTCATAGCAGGTCTTCTCGTCGCCATGATCAAGATGGACGGCAAAAATGGCGTCCGGGAACATTTTCTCCGCAGCGCGTATGATGGCTTCGATCATCGGGATGCCAGCATATTTCCGTGAACCCTTCGAAATCTGGACAATAAAAGGCGCCTGGGCATCCAGGTGTCCCTGGAAAAGACCAAGCGACTGTTCCATGTTGTTAATATTGTATGCACCGACGGCGTATTTGCCGTAGGCGAGTTTGAACAAGGCGGATGTGGTGACAATCATATGCCATAGCTCCCGTGGAAAATTTGCTCGATTTGACCGGATCTGGGGAATACTCTATAGCAAAATGTACCATGATTGTGCCCCATTGTCAATCATCATTCCACCCTGAACAACTCCCTCCTCCCTTCGATCACAAGATCGTGGTAGCCATTGAGGGCGCCGGCAATGCGAGGGTCGGTCTGCGACCTTCGCATCCCTTCGGAAAGATCGTCCACACTCTTGACATCTTGTTCGATCACCACGGTCCAGTAAGACTCGCCGCTGACGTCCGTGTATATCCGGACATTCTCGATGCCATATTCCTTCATCAAGGGAACGACTTGCTTGAAGAGTTTCACAAGCTCCTTGGCCTTACCGGGCTTGCAGTGCATTATTTCGCGGGCCATGGACATGGTGGATGCCTACTTCTTATGGAACGATGCGATCTGATCCCTCGTGAATTTGTTCAATCGGACGATCTTCGCATCCCCAAATGAGGCGGGCAGCATCTCTTTCACTGACGCTTCGTCTTTCCCTTCCAGAATGACATAGCAGGTGTGATCACCAGCCATGCATCCCCAATCACATTTCTCCAGAAACTTCCCTTCAACCTTGCTGGCCTCTTCGAGTGCCTTTACGCACTCTGCCTCCGTATGAGGTGCAGTAATCATATACCGCTCCTTCGCCGGCGGCGAGGCCATTGCTGATGAAAGCAAAGACACGATAGCCCCCGTGAGGAGGACGAGACCGGCAAGCCGGCGAACATTTCGATTACGCATGGCTGTACTCCTTGAATAATATGAGTGAGGATAGGCTCTGGCTGGCGAACCAATTCTAATCTATTTGCCCGCTGCCTGGAAATCTTGCACGATGCCGCTGTTTTATTTGTACAAACCTGCTACGTGCGGAGGAAGGAATGTTCGTCGAGTGTAACGGCGCGATGCAACGCGCATGCAGCGCAGTGAGCCGCATCGACATCAACGACAGTGGGCCTGACACAGCGGGAGGACATGCAGGTGAGAACCCGCACCGTGCCCCGGAATTGCTTCAGCACCGAGGGACGCATACCCGTCAGCTGGATGAACTTTCGAGTGAAGTGGGAGGCATCGGTGAAACCGGTTTCCAGGGCGGCATGGGTGAGTGGCGAACCTCTGAGAATCATCTCGAGCGCCGCATGTACCCGCTGTTGAAGTATGTACTGGCGCAACGGGAGGCCCAGTTGCTCCTTGAACAGGTGAAGGAAGCGATCGCCAGAGAGGTACACCTGACTCGCGAGGTCCGCCAGGGAGATATGCTCCGGAAGACATTCCTGAATCTTCTCCAGTACGGTCAACAATCGCTCATCGATCCGCCCTGTATAGCTTTTCAGCCCCGTCAGATCATCGATGAGTTCCTCGAGAACTGCAAACACCCGTGCACATGAGGGTTCGTCCCGGAGCGTACCTTCGAAGAATTTGCGAAAACGACCGATGTAGCCATCGTCGAGGAGTCGCATCTGCTGTCCCTGCAAATACCCGTCCGACTTCCCCGGATTCTTTCTTGCTTCAGGGATTGCGAGCAGCGTTGCATGCGGGCCGGAGAACTCTCTTAGTTGATGCGAAACACCCGGCGCGATGGCAACGGCAGAGGTCTTCACCCACTCCGTCGTCGACGTCCTGAAGAGGAAGTGTCGTGAAAGGGAAAGCGTGATTTGCAGCGTGGCGTGGCGGTGCATCGCCTGGTCGAGATGAGGTCCCACGAAAATGGATCTGCCGATTCCCAGATAGAGCACCGACATGATCTGCACCGTGACAGGTTGTTCAGGAACGGCCCCCCGATACCGGACAGCTTCGGAAATCCACGAGGAAAGGGAGTGCAACTAAACGATTTCAGCGTCGATGGACAACCTGGCGTAGAAGAATCAACGACTGCGGAGGGTCAAATGTTCCCTCGGGCGACCGGCCATCTCTCGCCGATGGGGCGGCCGCTCATGGACCTGCAACCTCGAACCTCCCCTCTATCCCCTCGGCGGCATTGGGCCCGACGTAGACCGTGAACATGCCGGGTTCCACATGAGGTTGATTGTCAATTCCGGTGAATGCAAGATCTGCCGCAGGTAACGCCAGCGACACCCGCGTCAGCTGACCGGGTTCAAGATGAATGCGTTTGTAGGCTTTGAGCTCCCGCACCGGCCTCGTGACACTTCCCACTTCATCGCGCACATAGAGCTGGACAACTTCCTCCGAAGCCCTGGTCCCGGTGTTTTTGAGCGAGATCTGCACCGCAATCGTGTCCGTGGCCTTGACTTTCGGCGTGATGACGGTGAGATCGGAATAGGCGAACGATGTGTATGTCAAACCGAAACCAAACGGGTAGAGCGGCGAGGATGGAACATCAATATAGCGCGACGTGAAGTGGACGCTATCGTTTGCCGGCCGGCCCGTGTTTTTGTGATTATAGTAGATGGGAACCTGTCCGGTCACGCGCGGGAAACTCACCGGCAGCCTGCCGGTGGGCGTGTGGTACCCGAAGACCACATCGGTAATTGCGTGGCCGGTCTCATGCCCGAGGAACCAGGCTTCCAGGATCGCCGGAACTTGACCCTCCTCCCGGCTTAGTGCAAGTGGACGGCCGTTCATCAGGACGAGCACCACGGGCTTGCCCGTTGCAGCGACAGCGCGGATGAGATCACCCTGCCTGCCCGGGAGCTCAAGCGAGGACCGGGAACCGGCTTCGCCGCTCATGGCCCTCGATTCGCCTGCGCCAAGAAGAACAACCTCTGCCTGCCGGGCAACTGCCACTGCTTCCGCAATGCCTGTCGTGTCTGTTCCATCGATTCCGCATCCCCTGGCGAACAGCACTCTTGCGGCGGGAATAGCTTCGCGAACCGCCTCGAGAAGTGTGACAACATAGTTCGTGTCTGTTGGACCAGCCCATGGGCCCACGGGATCAGCATGGTTGTGTGCGAGAGGACCGATGACCGCAACCGTCTTGAGCGTGCGCGCGAGCGGAAGTACGTTGCCTTCGTTCTTCAGAAGCACGATTGCCTTCCGCGCGATGGCTCGTGCGGCCATTACGTTCCCGGCACTCCTATGCACCTGTGCCTCCCGTTCCGGAGTGCTGGCGCGATAGGGATCGATGAACAGACCGAGCCGGTATTTCATACGGAGAACCCGCCGCACCGAAGCATCCAGTGTCGCCTTGCTGACCCTCCCCTGTTCCACAAGGGACTGCAGGTGATCGCGGTAGCAGCGTGATTCCATGTCCATGTCGACGCCGGCATTGACTGCCTGTTCGGCCGCATCCGCCGGCGTCGCGGCAGTCCCATGCTGCACCAGCTCCCCAATGGAGTTCCAATCGCTCACTACAAAACCCTCGAACTTCCACTCGTTGCGGAGTATCGTGGTGAGAAGAAAATGGCTCCCGGAACTCGGCACGCCACCGATTTCGTTGAATGAAGCCATAAACGTCCCCGCACCGGCGTCCAGTGCTGCTTTGAAGGGTGGGAGGTAGACATCCCTGAGCGTCATCTCCGAGATATCCACGGTGTTGTAATCCCTTCCCCCCTCCGCTCCGCCATACGCCGCGTAGTGTTTGGCGCAGGCCATGATGGCGGAAGGGTCGGCTAGGTCCCGTCCTTGAAAACCGCGGACACGTGCGGCGGCCATCACCGATCCGAGATACGGATCCTCGCCCGATCCTTCGGCAATGCGTCCCCAACGCGGATCCCGGGCGATATCCACCATGGGCGCAAACGTCCAGTGTATGCCGGACGATGATGCCTCGGCGGCGCTGACCCGGGCGGAGAGTTCCACGGCGCTGGCATCCCAGGTGGCTGCCTCCGCAAGGGGGATGGGAAAAGTTGTCTTGAAACCGTGAATCACATCAAGACCGAAGACCAGGGGAATCCGCGCCCGGGATTCCTCTACGGCAATCCGCTGCAGGTCGCGAGTCACCGTGCTGCCGTATACATTCAGCAGCGACCCGACCATCCCCTCCTTGATGTTTGTTCTCTGCTCTTGGTTGATGCTCCTGCCTGTGGGCCCTGTGCTCCACCCGCCCGTGTACTGCACGAGTTGCCCTATCTTTTCCTGCAACGTCAGCCCGGCAAGGATGGAGTCAACTGCATGTTCCATGCCCACCGCACGCGCAGACTGTTTGCCTTCCGGTCTCTGCGCAGATGTGGTGCAGGTGGAAAGGATGGCGCTGGTGACGCACAGAACAACGCACAGGATATGTCTCATCGTGTTCCTCTTTCCAAGGACGACAGTAGTTTCTTTGCGGATGCATGCGTTGAATCGGCTTGCAGGATTCTCGAGAGGATGTCAATCGCATCTTTTGTCTGACCGACGTTCGAGAGCAGGTCGGCAAGTTGGAACCGTGCGTTCGCGAGTTCTTCGGATGTGAGCTCAGGGGCTTCTGCAGCCACGGTCAGCGCCCGTATCGCCTGCGGGGCTCGACCCCTCTTTACCTCACACAGACCCAAGTGATATGCAAGCATACCTTTGGGACCCGGTCGTTTCAGAGCTTCACGAAGGGCGGTTGAACGCATCGGCCAATTTTCCTCTTCGGCATATGTCTCGGCAACCATCTGGTAGGGCCAGGGATCATCACGTGAGTAGACGGCGAGCGCCTGGTATTCCCGGCGGGCCGCATCACGGTCCCCTCTCCGAAGGTATTCCTGCGCCATGTCCGTGTGTGCCCGCGACCAGGCGTGATGGCCGAAGAGATACTCTCTGGCTATCCGCACCGTTCCCGAATCGCCGACGGGGACATAGTCATCCAGTGTTCCCGGCCGGTTCCGGAACGGCGGGCGGTGGGTCATCGCGAATATCCGCATCAGCCCGATATCCCAATCCAACGAGGTGACACCATAGGCCGTCTGACGCGGCCGGAACAACGAATCCGGTGGTGGCAGCAGGCGCAGCTTCTGGATAGCCACAAAGTATGCCGCTGCCATCACATAGTATCCTTGAGGGTTCGGATGCAAATGGTCGCTCATCCATTCGCGGCCGATAACCCGGCCGGCCGCGCGTGCCGCGAAAATGTCGGCAAGGTCCACGAGCGCGATCCCATTTTCGTTCGCCACCGACGCAAGAATGCTATTGGCTTCGCTGCTTGCACGGAATCGCATCGCATCCCGGTTGCGCGCCGCGACGAAGTGCCCCCGTGCACCAGCTGTATCTCCTTTCATCATGAGCGCCCGGGCGAA
>DAINBR010000008.1:0-221 GCA_036732865.1 Bacteroidota bacterium
ACGAAGTGCCGCTTCCCAGGGCGGAAATCGGATAGACCGTCGCCGTCACCCCGGTCTCGTCGATAACGTTGGAAGTGAACGACGCGCTTGTCGAGATCTGGATCTGGTACCACATCGCAAACCGGGGGTTCGACCACTGCACGAGGGCCGTGAGGGGCAGGGGTGCGGACCCGACGCTTAGAGCGGGGAGAATGGGAGCAGCCGGGGTCTGGTAGTTGGCG
>DAINBR010000008.1:231-20804 GCA_036732865.1 Bacteroidota bacterium
CATCGGCGTCATATTCGTGGATCCCGACGTCCGGGGCGCTTCCAACCATTCGCTGTTGATAGCCGGAGACCGTCGAGTACGTGGCGGCGATGAAGACTCCCCGGTTCGCACCGACTGTGACGTTCTCCGTGGTATACAGGATATTGTTGTCATAGTCGACGTGTCGCAATTCGGCGCGCACACCGTCAACACTTATGCTGTCGCCCCTGTCGTACGGGCTGTCGCCCCATGCATAATGAAAATAACTCGCGTCGCTCACCTGGATCACATCCGAGCCGTTTGTGGGCTGCACAGTCGCCGTAAGGGGGACGGCCCGATCGATACACGGGGAGACCTCAGAAAGGGTGAAATCACGACGCTCCTGGACCCCTATCGAGTCCCTCCACATCGGTGAGCCCTCAAAGTTTGATGGCGCCCAGACGATCGGCATCCGGTACTTGAGTTGTTCAAGCGTGAGCCACGAATTGGTCGGCCCTGTGGTGCCCCAGAATGCGACGACTCCTCCTGTCGTGCCGCTCCAGACGAGATTGCAGCGGAACGTGTCGCTCACCGTGCTAAACGTCTTTCCCCGGTCTATCCACGAAATGGGATAGCTGCCTTCCCGCGTGTTCGGATATGCAATGATGTTGTTCACAAACACGTTGCGCCCGAAGTCCCACACACCGGGATTGTCATTTTGCAGCAGCAGGCTGTGTCTGTCGGCGGCAGTCCCCGACTTTCCCATGAAAACGTTGTGGTAGACACGGTTATCGACCGGAGTGGAGATGGAGGTATTCGTGACGAAGCTGTTGTTCGAGCCGGGGTTCCTCTCCAGACTACCCGTGCTCGTGGAGTCATCATAGAATGCGTTGTAGCGGATGATGCTCGTGTGAGGGCTGAATTCACAGCTAACCCCTCCCCTGTAGGTGTCCACTTCGCCGGGAGACCACGCAAGATTCCCTTCATAGAGACATCGTGACGTATGGTCGGTGTTGCCGATCCCCACATGACAATCGTACGCCCGGTTGTTGCGCACGATGTTATACGAATCGCCCGGAACGCCGTACGGAACAGCAATCCCGAAATGACTCACATTGACAATCGTGTTGCCTTCGATAATGTTGAACCGTGAATTGCCAAAGACACATATGCCGTCCCCGCGCAGCTGGTCGCTCGTTATGTCATGATCCTGCCGGTCGACGAAGTTTCCGATGAACCTGTTGTAGTCTGTTCCGGAAAACCGGACGGCCGGCCAGTCTCCCCATGCAGGGTTATTATGTGTACTCCCGCGGTAGATGTAGCAATCCAGAATAGCATTGTGCGATCCGCCTGTCACGCTTACTGCGGGGCTGCTGGCATAGTGGGCCATTTGCAGGCGTAATCCCTGCACGATAATGTAGGACTTGTTGGTAAGAGAAATTACCGTGTTGTTGATGTAGAGTGAGCAGACGTCCGCTTGATAGTTCATGTACACGAGCGGGTTCCCCGCAGAACCCGAGTTTTCCGGATTGATCTGCGCGGTGTATATCCCGGTCATGATATACACTGTGTCACCCGCGACAAGCGTGCGGTTGGCCTTGTCTATCGTCCGCCACGGCTCCGCAAACGTTCCGGCGTTGTCATCGTTGCCGTGCGTGGCCACGACAAATGATCTCCCCCACATGAATGACACCTCGCTGAGGCCGAGGACTGCCACTGCGACGACCAACAGCCAATGCTTCATGCACCCGTCCCTTGATTGTGAACCTTCTCGTGTGCTGTAGGTCACACCGCATGCCACGGATGACAGGCATGTTGCTGGCGTAATTCAGCCGAAAACAAATGGAAAGCACGGTTTCCGAGCGCAAAGATAACTGCACATGCAACGGGGTTGAGATGTTTACCAACAGATTCTACAACTTGCGGGAAGGCGTCGCTGCACCGGACGTCAGATGAGTGGAATGCTGCATGCGTACAATCCCCGTCACCTATGTCCACACTCGGTCAGAGGCAAAAAAAACGAATAACGCGTCGGACGCTTGCGCAGAAATTGCGGTTGCCGTAAAAACGCACATCTCTGGGGAGTGGAGAATTGAAGAGGAGTTTCTTACATTGAGGGAACTCTGTGAGGAAGATTTCATGGCAGATACAGGTGTGCTTCAGGTCATCCAGTATCAGAAAACAGGAAAGATATCAGTTGAACACTTGCCTGCCCCTCCCCTTCGCGGCGGGGGTATCCTTGTACAGAACCAATTTTCGCTGATCAGTGCGGGCACCGAGCGGACATCGGTTGAGACGGCCCAGGCGTCGCTCGTGGGCAAGGCCCGGTCCCGCCCCGATCTTGTGAAGCAGGTACTTGACAATGCCCGCCTCGAAGGCGCAGTTGCGACATACCGCAAAGTCCAGAACCGGCTCGCCAACTACAAAGAACTTGGCTACAGCTCCGCAGGAATTGTACTCGCGTCCGATGTGGATGCGTTCAGAACCGGTGACCGAGTGGCCTGTGCCGGATACGCGTACCACGCGGAAGTAGTCTCCATCCCGAGAAACCTGGCAGTTCATGTGCCCGACGGCGTCTCTCTTGACGAAGCCGCATTCGCCACCCTGGGAGCGATCGCCCTTCAGGGCGTCCGCCGCGCCGGGATTCACCTTGGAGAAACCGTCGTGGTCATCGGCCTGGGACTGATCGGCCTGATCACGGTGCAACTCCTTAAAGCTGCAGGCTGTCGTGTTGCGGCTCTCGATATCAGCAAGGCGAACTTCCCCCTGGCGAACGATTTGGGATGTGATGTGTGCATGACGAGCGACCGTGACGCCACCCGGAAGATCGAGGCATTCACTCATGGACATGGCAGCGACGCGACGATCCTTACGGCGGCGACTCGATCAAACGAGCCCCTGGAACTTGCCCTGCAGTTCGCGCGGAAGAAATCTCCGGTTGTCGTTGTCGGCTCAAGTGGCATGAATGTAGTCCGCGGACCGTTTTACGATAAGGAGCTGGACCTCCGGATCGCAACATCCTACGGTCCGGGCCGCTACGATCCCGCCTACGAAGAACAGGGGCATGACTATCCGATTGGATATGTCCGGTGGACGGAAAACCGGAACATGGAGGCGTTCCTCGACCTGCTGGCGTCGCACGCAATCACCGTCGCTCCCCTGATTACGCACAAGATCCCGATCCGGGACGCCCTCACGGCGTACGATATGATCACGGGGAAGTCCAAGGCGCGTTACGTTGGCATCCTGATTGAGTATGGCACTGCCCCCGTCGATGCCAGCCGGCGCGTCGATTCCACAGCACCGTCCGCTGTCCGCGCGGTCTCGCCGGGCGTTGCCGTTGGCTTCATCGGAGCCGGCAATTTCGCGCAATCATATCTCCTGCCGCCGCTCAAGACGTTGCATGTCCCATTGCAGGGTGTCGTGACATCGACGCCGGTCAACGCAAACGCAGCGGCGCAGAAATTCGGTTTTGCCTATTGCGCTTCCGATGCCGATGAGATTCTGAAAGACTCATCCGTCACGGCAGTCTTCATCGCATCCCGACACGATTCGCACGCCGCATATGTCGTGCAGTCCCTGCACGCCGGGAAGCATGTTTTTGTGGAGAAGCCTCTCGCTATCAGTCGCGAACAGCTCCAGGCAATCCGGAAGGAACTCAGGAGGTCTCCTCATCCGCATCTCACGGTGGGCTTCAATCGGAGATACTCCAGGACTTTCATCGACATCAAAGAGTTCTTCGAAGGTACACGGGAGCCGCTTGCGATTCTCTACCGTGTGAATGCGGGGTTCATGCCGCTCACGAAGTGGATGCAGGACCCTGCCCAGGGAGGACGTTTTATTGGAGAGGGCTGCCATTTCATCGATTGCATGTCTTATCTCACCAGTGCCCGTCCCGTGAGAATTTTTGCGGAACGGGTCCCGTCGGTGCACCAGGCCATCGAAACGAGCGACAATCTGAGCGTGCTGATCAAATTCTCCGATGGGTCAGTCGGCACCCTGTTGTATCTCGCTCACGGCGAGGGGGCCCTCCCCAAGGAATACTGTGAGGTCTCGGGAGGTGGAAAGAGCGCCGTGATGAATGACTTCGCGGAGTCGTTCTTCTATGTGCAAGGTAAGCGGCGACGCCGCTCCTACAATCACGCGAAGGGACACGACGAAGAAATCGGCCATTTCATCCGCGTGGTCCAGGGACTTGAGCAACCGACTCTGGACATCGAATCGATGCTGCAGACGACCGAGGCGACAATCGCCGCCATGGAATCCTTGAAAACGGGGGCGCCTGTGAATCTGTGACGACGGTGAAGATGTTGTTGCTGAATCGCCGGAGAGGCACGCTCGTTGTCAACAAGAAGGTAACCGAGAGATGACGACTCACACAGCCCACACAATCAGAGATTCGAGGGGATATGCATTTACGTTCTTGCTCGTGGCTGGATTCACCTTCTGGTTCATTCTCGGTTTCCCGTTCCAGCACCACAATGAGTCGTACATCTGGGTGGCCCATCTGGAAAACGGCGATTTTCTGGATTGCGTCCTCCACAAGATGGTCCCCGTGGCAAACTATCGTCCACTCGGCCAGGCGGTGATCTGGCTGACCTTTCGTCTTTCCGGCGGTTCGGTTGCACCGGCACAGGTGTTTAACTTCGTTGTCGCCATCGCCGCCTGGCTTCTCGCATTTGCCGTCATCAAGGAACGGCGCACCTTTGGATTTGCCGCCCTTCTCACAGGCAGCCTCTTCTTCTCGGCGTACATCTACATCTTTCATCTGCATGGCGCTTTCTACAGCCCGGTGCTTCTTTTCCTTGTGCTCCTGTTTGTAGTCTTTGAGCAAGAAAACGGAAGGCGTCACGTCGGACTTGCGACAGCAGGGGCCCTGATCGCGGCATTCTTCCATCCGTATGCACTCCTGCTCTTCATTGCCGCCGTGATCGGCGCCTGGTGGAAACAGCGGCACTCACTCTCACGAACAGAACTGCTTTCCCTGTTTGTCGCCGCCTTCGTGGCTGCAGCCGCAATTGTCCTTCTGGTCATCCTTCCGGGCAATACCGAACCGGGAACTCTGGCGAAGCGCTGGACTGGTCTGGTGATTTCCTATCGCGCGACGGAGGTTCATCCGGCAATTTCCGCGGCCGTGGCCGTACTAACACTTCTCACCGCACTCAACGCCGGGCCTCGCAGGACCACACGGATACTACTCACGGGCGGTGCCGCGGCCGGACTGATTGCGCTCCAACTGCTCGGTCTGCCCTTGTTCTTTGTATGGATCGCCGTGTCGGCGGCGAAACTGCTGCTCCTGAACCATGTCAGCCTCGCCGCCACGCTCCTCACGGCCTCAATACTCCCTACGATCGCCCCGACAGGATCGCCGACCTACGCGATCTTCGCGGGGATGCTCTGTACCATGGCGTTGTCGGTTGACGCACATGTGTATGAGCATTTCCTCGCACACATCGGCATGCGCACAGGAATCACGGCTTTCGTGGCGATTGTCGCCATGGCTTTCGTTCTGCGCTCCGGTGTCAGGGTTCCCATCTTGACCGGTCTCGCCACTCCCGTGCTGGCGGAACGCGAGCGAACTGAACAGCTTGTCACAATTCTCGACTGGTGGCAAAACTCGCAATTCTCACCCTTGCCGGTCACTCTGGCCCAGGAAGCCTACAATCCCGTCGACGCCGTCGACGTCTCCGACAGGAGATCCAGGCCACCCACCAACTCCCAGTACCTGTATCAGTACACGGCGCACCGATGGAACCGTGGCAGGCCCGGGGAGACCGATAGCTCTCGCCTCGTTGTCGTGTTTGGCGACGCGAGCCGATCGACAGGCGATCCGGTGTACACGCTGACTTCCAGGTTTGCGACGCCGGCACGCGTGCTGGTCGAATCCAAGTAGCGGGAATCGACATTCTGCGACACAGTTGAAGGACACTTGTGAAATATCATCCTGACCGGACATTGCGGGTGGGGTACTTCACCGAAGGATACGTGGCGGGCCGACTGCTTATCGATCTGCCGTTCGGGGACGAGGTCCACCTCGAACGGAAACGGGATCTGTTCAACGCTCTCACGTTCGCCCAGCGCAAACTCTACCGCCCCCCCACAGCGAGAGAACTGATCAACTGCCTTCACCACGACATGGGATTTCCGGACGTCCATCTCAACCATCTCATGAACAGCATCAGCCTTTCCTCCATTCCCTGGGTGGTCAGCTATGAGCACTACCTCCCCCGGTGGGATTGGGATTCCGCGTGGGGATGGAAGTACCTCGCCGCACCTGCCTGCAGAAGAATCATCGCCATAAGTCAGTGGGCACTCCGGTTTCAAGAGCATCTCCTCAGTCGGCATCCGGAACTCCGCGAGGCCATCCGCCCGAAGTTCTGCGTGATGACCCCGGGCCAGAAGATCTTCGTTGCACGATATGACGAGAAGTTGCTTGACCCCGACCGGATCACGTTCACAATGGTCGGCGGCGATTTCTTCCGGAAGGGTGGAATGGAAATACTCGAAGCCTTCACGCAACTTGTCAGCGAAAAGCTGCCCGTGCATCTGAACATCGTGTCGACACTGACATATGGCGATTACGCCTCGAAGACCACGGAGAGTGACCTCAAACGGGCGCAAGACCTCATAGCGGGTTTGGGAGATCGCGTCACGCACTACGATTACCTGGACAACCGGCGTGTTCTCGAACTCTTCACTCGGTCACATGTCGGACTGCTTCCGACCTATGACGATACCTACGGGTTCTCGGCACTCGAAGCTCAGGGAGCGGGTTGCCCGGTGATCAGCACGGACGGTGCCGCATTGCCGGAATTCAACAACGATGCGATCGGCTGGCTTATCGCCGTTCCCAAAGATGAATTGAACGGAACGGTGTACGAGACCTCCGCAGATCGTCGACGACTCTCCGCCTGCATTCGTGACGGCCTCCTGCGGATCGTCCGTCAGATATGCACTGACCCGTCAGTGGTACGCACCAAGGGCGAACGTGCCCTGGAACGCATCAGGCTCGACTGCAGCCCGGGAGACCGTGTGCGGCAACTCAAAACGATCTACCACGAATCGCTGGCCGCAGAGTGATCTCCGTCACCCGGGAAGCCGATGGCATGTGACCTGGCGCACTTGCACTCCGGAGGAATTCCCTTACATTTGTTACGATAGACACCAGACAATCAAGAGGAGCTTACAATGCGGGTACTCGTCACTGGCAGCCGGGGCTACATTGGCTCGGTTATGGTGCCACTGCTCGTCGCAGAAGGTCACCAGGTTACCGGAATTGACACTGATTACTACGAAAACTGCACATTCGGCGAATGGAAAGACCCAATTCGCACCGTACGCAAGGATGTCCGTGAGACAGTCGTCGATGATTTCAAAGGTATTGATGCGGTCATCCATCTGGCCGCGCTCTCAAACGATCCGCTCGGAGACATCAACCCGGATCTGACGTACGATATCAACCATCTTGCCTCGGTGCGCATCGCGCGTCTGGCGAAAGAGGCAGGCGTGCAACGGTTTGTTTTTGCCTCTTCCTGCAGCAATTATGGCGCCGCAGGCGACAACTTTGTGAACGAGACCTCGGAGCTGAACCCTGTGACTCCCTACGGAGTCTCCAAAGTGCGTGTCGAACGGGATGTGGCCACCCTCGCCGATGACAGTTTCAGTCCGACATTCCTGCGGTGTGCGACAGCTTATGGACTGTCGCCGCGTCAACGTTTCGACGTTGTACTCAACAACCTCGTCGCCTGGGCGTTCACGTCAGGCCTGGTGTATCTGAAGAGTGACGGGACGCCCTGGCGTCCCATCGTCCACATCGAGGACATATCGCGCGCATTCATCGCCGTGCTCGCCGCTCCACGGGAAATCGTTCACACACAGGCTTTCAACGTCGGACAGACAAGCGAAAACTACAGGATTTCAGAGATTGCCGAGATCGTAAAAGCCGTCGTGCCCAACACAACGGTTCAGTTTGCCGAGGGCGCAGGCCCCGATTTGCGCTGCTACCGGGCGGACTTCAGCAAGATCGCTCGCGTGCTCCCGTCGTTCAAACCCCAGTGGACAGCCCGCAAAGGGGCGGAACAATTGTACGAAGCCTACAAGAAGATCGGCCTGAAACTGGACGATTTCGAGGGACCCCGCTACAAACGCATTGATCATATCCGAAAGCTGCTTGCGTCCGGACAGCTGGACAAATCGCTGCGCTGGACTTCACACTGAACCCGGAGGATATTTCGTATGCCCACTGCTCCCGCTTCCATCTATGGCGATTGCCTGTTCTGCGGCACACCGCTGCGACGCACCTTCGTCGACCTCGGGATGTCGCCGTTGTGCGAAAGTTACGTCAGCGCCTCCCACCTCAACTCCATGGAGCCGTTTTATCCCCTTCATGTTTTCGTGTGTGAGAAGTGCTTCCTGGTGCAACTCCAGGAATACGTCAACCCGGCCGATATCTTTTCCGAATACGCATATTTCTCCTCGTACTCGGACAGCTGGGTCGAGCATGCACGGCGGTACACTGAAATGATGGAAAAACGGTTCGGCCTTACGTCTCAAAGCCTCGTAGTGGAACTCGCCAGCAACGATGGTTACCTGTTGCAGCACTTCGTCAAGCGCGGCATTCCGGTGCTGGGCATCGAACCAGCAGCAAACGTCGCCCGTGCAGCCGAAGAACGCAACGTGCCGACGCTTGTGGAATTCTTCGATGACAAGATGGCGCGTCGCCTCGCCTCTGAAGGAAAGTATGCGGATGTGATTGCAGGGAACAATGTGCTCGCCCAGGTGCCTGGGGTAAACCCCTTCGTCGAGGGTATGCGCATCCTGCTCAAGCCGGAGGGTGTCGTGACGATCGAGTTCCCGCATCTCATGCGCCTGATGCAGGAAAACCAGTTTGACACGATTTACCACGAACATTTCTTTTATTTCTCATTCATCGCCGCCGAAAAGATCTTCGCCGCACATGGCCTGACGCTGTTCGACGTAGAGGAACTTCCCACGCATGGTGGCTCCCTGCGCATCTACGGGCGCCACGAAAAGAACGCTGCACTGCCGGTCACCGAACGTGCAAAAGAGCTGAAGCAGCGTGAGCTGAATGCCGGCCTTCTTCGCCTCGAGACCTACGAATCTTTCGATAACCAGGTGCGGGAAACGAAGCGCAAGCTCATCGAACTCCTGATCTCCCTGAAGCGCCAGGGGAAAACCATTGCCGGGTACGGCGCCCCGGGAAAAGGCAACACGCTCCTCAACTACTGCGGCATCCGGCACGATTTCCTGGACTACACGGTCGATCGCAACCCCTACAAACAGGGAAAATTCCTTCCCGGAACTCACGTGCCAATCCTTTCCCCGGAACGCATCCGCGAAACGAAGCCCGATTATGTCATGATCCTGCCGTGGAATTTCAAGGACGAAATCATGCAGCAGATCAGCTACATCCGTGAATGGGGCGCACAATTCATCATCCCCATTCCCGAAGCCCGCATTCTCCCATGATGGTCCGAAGGAGTCAGCCATGAAAGTTGTCCTCTTCTGCGGCGGTATGGGCATGCGCCTGCGTGAGTATTCCGAGACTATCCCGAAACCCATGGTAAACGTCGGACACCGGCCGATACTCTGGAACGTCATGAAGTACTACGCACACTACGGGCATAAAGACTTCATTCTCTGCCTGGGCCATCAGGGTGATGTGATTAAGCAATATTTCCTGAACTATAACGAAGCACTCTCAAACGATTTCGTTCTCTCGGGGTCAGGCGAAAATGTCAGACTGTTCGGGAGCGACATCGAGGATTGGACGATCACCTTCGCCGACACAGGGCTCAACGCCTGCATCGGACAACGGCTCCGTGCCGTCCAGAAATACGTCAAAGAAGAGGAGGTTTTCCTGGCCAACTACTCTGATGGCCTCTCCAACCTGCCGCTGGATGATGTCATTGCGCACTTCCGGGTCCAAAACTGCATCGCCAGCTTTGTCTCCGTCAAACCCAGCCAGAGTTTCGATGTGATCGTCTCAAAGAATGGGACCCACGTCGACGAACTGCAGCCGATAGCCCACACAGGCGTCAGAATGAATGCAGGGTACTTCACGTTCAAGCAGGAAATCTTCGACCATTTGCGGGAGGGGGAGGAACTCGTGTACGAACCCTTCCGCCGACTTATGGCAAAGAGACAGCTGGTCACATACCGCTATGACGGCTTCTTCATGTGCATGGACACATTCAAGGAGAAGCGGACGATTGACGATATGGTTGCCAACGGCAACGCCCCCTGGGAAGTCTGGAAACAGGCGGGCGCACCGACGACTTGAAGGGCGACGCAATGAAACCACTGCTATTGGGAAAACAGCGCAGGCTCCGGTTACTCTGTCTCGGGGCCCATTCGGACGATATCGAAATCGGATGCGGAGGGACAGTACTCCGGCTGCTGCAAGAGTATCCCGACATGGCTGTTTATTGGGTCGTGTTCGGCGCGTCGGGCAAACGGGCTGAAGAAGCGGCGGTAAGTGCGGCGGCATTCCTGGCGGCTGCCCGATCGCCCAGGATCGATGTGAAGGGTCTCCGGGACGGATTCCTGCCGTACATCGGGGGAGAAGTAAAAGATCTCTTCGAAGAATTGAAAGCCGGGGTCAACCCCGACCTGATCCTGACACACTACCGGAACGACCTTCATCAGGACCACCGACTCGTCTGCGAACTCACGTGGAACACCTACAGGGATCACCTCATCTGGGAGTATGAGGTACCCAAGTACGATGGCGACCTCGGCACACCGAATATCTTCGTAAGCCTCACCGAAACACTCTGCCGGCAAAAAACCGACCATCTCATGAAGCACTTTCGCACCCAGCGCAGCAAGCGGTGGTTCAGCCGGGACGTCTTTATGGGATTGATGCGCCTCCGAGGCATCGAGGCGGCAGGCCCCACTCCCTACGCGGAAGCTTTCTACGGACGAAAAGTGCTGATCTGAACCGCCCTAGTTTCCGCCAGGGAGTTTCCAGAGCGATGCATATCCGTTGTTGAACACCTGCGTGGCGCCCGGCGTCCGCAGCAAGACCTCGTGCGGTCCGGGCCACGCACCGGCATCCTCTTTTGTTACGAGCAGGTAGTGGGCTCCCATTCGACGGAGATTGGCAACGAGGTGATCCGTACGGGCTGGCGGCTCCGGAGACCAGTAGCTTGAGCTGTCGTCGGATGCGCGGACGATGTCATGAAGCAATGGAGTAACCGTACCGTCACCCTGCACCTGGACTGGAACCTTGTCCAGTTGCCGTCCGAAGACAGGATAGGATTGCTGTGCTGCCGGGCCGATGCACGCGATCCGGGAGTTCGGGGGGAGGGAATTCACGGCTCGCCAGACCTCCCCGATCGGCTGACCATTTCTCCGGTAGGAAAAGACCGCTGTGTCGGCATTCCTCTGCACAATCGGTTCCAGCAGCAGCACAGCCGCAAAGACGAGCACTACTGCGGCCGTTCCCCCACGCACGCCTGACGCCACCCTGAGGGCTGATTCCCAGAACCGCTTCGGGATGACCAGGAAAGCAGCTGTCGCGCCCAACAGCAGGGCAAGTTTCTCGGACTGACCATCCCACGCACCGATTGCCGCCACAAGTGAAAGCGCAAAGAAGACTCGCTGCCCACGCTGGGTCCGCCCCCACACCGTCGACCAGAGAATGATCCCGAGAAAGAACGGAAGGATGAGGAACCGGGGTTCAACACGCAACACGGCATACGGATCGTTGTCTGTGCCCGAAAATGGCATGAATGGGAAGATCAGGACACTCACAATCCCGATGAGGCCGAGGAGCAAGAGGAAATGCATCTGAAACGGGGCCAAGCCCTTGTTGCGTCTCGATAGCGCCCACAATGCGCCGGCGTATCCGGTGAACGCAAGGATGCCGAGTCCGAGCGGCCAATCGAATACTGAGCGAAGGATAAACTTCCATTGCTGGACATCTAGCGGACGGTGAGCAATCCAGGTCACGAGTTGCGTCCGCGTCTGCTCCGCGGTACCGAATGGGCCGGAGAAAACCAGCGATTCGGCAGGATACACCGGATTTCCGGTGTAGACAAGATTCCGGATGTACCAGTAGCCGCCTGCGACAAGCATTGCGCTGCCCGTCAGGAGCGCAGCGCTCATTCGTTTCTCTCCTCGGGAAACAAGAAGCCAAAGGAGGATAACTGCACCGGGAATGGCCAATGGTACTTTCACACCGGCCGCAAAGCCCGCGAGGAGACCGCCGTACAAGAGATCAGCGCGCCGCCTCTGAGACAGTATTGCCGGCTGGCGGGAATCCAGAAAAAACGTGAGTGCGCAGAGCATTGCCGCGGCCCCGGCAAAATCCACAGCCGAAAACCTGCCGGCGGATGCCGCGACAACCGGGGACGCGATCATCAGGGCAAGACATGCAGCCGAGACCGAAAGGGAAACATCCATCTTCCTTGTGAGTGAAAATACCGTGAACGCCAGTAGGCCGATCCAGAATATTCCCACAAGGCCCACCAGTCCGTCCGCGTGGAACGGGAACATATGCCAGAGCGAGAGGATTTCCGAGTTGAACGGATAGTAGGTGGAGAGGCTCGAACCGACGAGAGAGATCTTTCCCTCGACGAGCCAATGGGCGATTGACGAGGCATGATAGGACAGATCGTCTGAACTGTAGCTGGGACCTTTTACGAGCAGACGAATCGCGGGAGGCAGCACAAACACGACGACGAGGGCGAGCGCAATGCCTGCGGCGATTGGATTTGCAGGCCCGGCAGGAGGTTCCTTCCCATGCCCCGGAGGGGCATCAGCACGCAGCTTCTCCCGAGACGTCGCCGGGAGCAAACCCGGTCCCCAGATAAGCAGCGCGTTCAATAGCAGCAGGAAAATGAGGATCAGCCCGATCGAGAGCAGCCCCGCGGACCCGAGCGGCAGAACTGTGAGGTACACCACAAGAGGATAGCCTGCCACCGCCGCGAGTGCTACATGGGATCTTTCACAGCCGCGGAAAGCACGTGTTGCAAACATGTACGCAGCCGATGCAGCCAACAGATTCTGTACACAGAAGACGACTGTCTGCACGAGCACACTGTCGGACATATCACAGCCCTCCCGGGAACGCTATGCGGCCGATTCCGGATCCCACCACGTCCCGCACCTCGAACGTATGCCGCTACGCATGGATTGCCACATACACACCCCGCCCAATCAGCCCCTCCTTCTCATACCGCGTATCCAATCCGCAGCTCTTAAAGGCTGCCAGGTAGTCCTCGTGTGAGTACAACCCGAGTTCGTGGAGCTCAGTGAAGTGCTCCACACCTTGCGGGGTTCCCACAAGATAATGGAATTCAATGATAGATTGATTGTTGCGCACCATGTTGGTGTTGATCCGCGCCACTTTGAGGTCCGGTTGTTCGACAAACGTCGAAAACACTGCACCGGGGCGAAACTCACCGGGTGAGAGCCAGGGCTCGACGACCAGTATGCCGCCGGCAACGAGATGGTTGCTCATGGTGCGGATTGCCTGGTGCAGTTTCTCCCTGGTGTTGGCGTATCCGATGGCGCTGAACAAACACATGACGACGTCGAACTTCTTCTCAAGCACAAAATCCATCATGCTGGCGCAATGGAACTCGACGTCCGGGAGACGCTGACGGGCGACCGCCAACATCTCCGGATCAATATCGAGTCCTGTAACAGAGAACTCATGCCGGAGATACTGCTCGTGTCCCCCCGTGCCGCAGGCGACCGCGAGCAGGGCGTTCCCGGCAGAACGCTTGTACCGCTTCACCAGGGCGGAGAATTCCTTGCTTTCTTCCTCCCAGTTTTTCCCCTTGGCAGTGAAAATAGCGTCGTATATGGCGGCGGATTTGTTGAACATGAGCTATCCTCTGAGTTGGTGTACGCTCAAGAATTCTCGTTTCCGACTCCGACCATGGTTGCTGACACCCCGAGCTTTGCCAGTACTCCCCTCACTTCGCGGTCATAGATGGGATTCAGAAGCACAACCACCGCCGGACGGTATTCCACCAGAAATTGCGGGGCAACGATGCGCTGTCCGGTGCCGGCCACAAATGTCCCGTGTTTCCGGGGGTTGATGTCAACAACGTATTCGATGGCGGAAGCCCCTTTCACCAGATTCAGAAAGTTTGTACAGCGCGCACCTCCGCCCCACACAACAACGCGATCATTCTTTGACGTCCACGTATCGAACCGCTCTTCCCATGTCTGCAATGTCCTTGCAGCCGCATCCGAGAACCCATCCACGAGCCGTGTCACCTCCTGCACTCTGGCCGCCTGCTCACCGACGGGAAGTCGCGTCGGGCCCGGTGCCGGCACTGCATCGACGCCGATAAAGAGCGGGCCGAACAATTCCCGCAGTCCGCGTACCTGGAAGCCTGAGGCAGCGAAGCCCGCGGCGAGGGAGGCCGGACTGTAGTAGGAAAAGTGCTCGTAGACCAGCGCCCAGAGATCCCGGGAACTGAGATGGTCAAGCACGTTGGGCACCTCGAAAAACACCGCCGTGCCGGCCCGCGCACCAATTGACCGTCGCACTTCATGCAGCATTTTCTGCGGCTCGGGGATATGTTCCAGCACCTGGCGGCAGACAATCAGGTCGGCCTGGTACGCGGCGTACCGCTCCGAGTACATATCCCGCACGACCTTGATCCGGTCATGTCCGCTGCGTGTAGCGGGGGCTTCGACATAACTGGGATCAAACCCGATGCCGCGGCAATCCGCACGTTCACAGAGCAGAGCAAGGAAGTCGCCCTGCCCGCACCCGATTTCCAGCACCTGTTTGCCCTTCAACGTATACTGGCTATCCAGCGTGCGCACGAGTTCTTCGACGTATCCCTGAAAGACTTCAGAATGATGGAGAGAGTTCTCGTAATCAGTGGTGTAGGCTATCAGGCGCGGATCGAACACGCTGTTATACACGTGACCGCAGTCCGGACAGAACGTGAGGAGAATGTCTCCCCGCACGGTCCGGCATGCTTCTGCACGAGAGGGCCAGAGGATGGTATTCAGAACCGGAAGCTGCGGCAATTCCAGAACCGGCCGCACATTCTTCATGCCGCATACCGGGCAGGCGACGTAGAACGGAGAGGAAACCATGACTATTCTCCAAGCGGAACGAGTTCCGCGACTACTCCCAGTTCCCGCAACGCTGCATCGATCTCGCTCCGGTAAATGGGATTCATGATGAACACGACATCCGGCCGGTACGTCCGGAGAAATTCCGGAGGCACGATCTCCTGTCCGGTGCCGGCCATAAACGTTCCGTGTTTGTGTGGATTGACATCGACCGCGTAGAGGATTTCATCCCGGAGTTTCAGGGACGTCAGAAAGCCGACGCCTTTCGATCCCGCACCCCAGATCACCAAGCGCTGCCCCTGCTCGTGTTTAGTACGGACGAAGGTACCCCAGTCGGCATTGCGGGCTGCAACGTCTCTGCCGAATTTCTCTGCTGCTGTGTTGACCGCAAGGACTGCCTCAGCATCTTCCGTGGTTGCCGCGCCCGGCGTGCCAGGATTGGCATCGATCATGAGATACTGGTCATCGTATTCGGTCCAGACGTCGTTCACCGCGAACCCTGCCCGGCGGAAGACGCCAGCCAGTGACACCTCAGTGAAATATGAACAGTGCTCATAGTACATGTCCCAGAATGCACCTTCGCGGAGTATCCGGATCACTTCAGGCACCTGGAAAAAGACCTTTGTGTCACGATGCTCACCAAGCGCACGCCGGATGGTCCTCAGGAACTCCAGAGGTGTGGCGATGTGCTCCAGCGTCATCTTGCAGCAGACGAAATCCGCGCGGACATCGGCGAACCGTTCAGAATAGAATTCCTTCACAAACCGCATGCGTTCTTTGGCTGGGCTGACGGTTCTCGTCTCATCATATGCCGGATCAAATCCGTATCCCCGGTTGCCGCCGAGCTCACACAACAGGGTGAGAAATTCCCCCTTCCCGCATCCGATCTCCAGGATTTCCTTCTCTTTCAGGCCGAACCGGTCAATCAGCCGCCTGGCAAGGTCCGTGTGGAATCTGACGAACGTCCCAGAGTAGCCCTGCGTCTCTTCATACCGCGAGGAATACTCGAGGAGGGCAGGATCGAATGTCTGGTTCCCTATGAAACCGCACGCGGGACAGCACCCGAGCACCAGATCCCCCCGCGGCATATCGATCGCTTCTTCCCGGCTCGGAAAGAGGAGCACGCTCTGCACGGGGATACGCAGCGTCTCATAGAAGATCTGTACGTGATTTTCGCCGCAGGCGCGACACTTCGACAATGGTCCGGCAATCATGCTTCACTCTCCGTTGTGACCTGCGATCGTTTTGGGCGGATGAGTTGCCAGATCTCGACCAGAAGCGGGCGCTGGATCAATGCGAGCAAGCCGACGTACACACTCACTCCTGCAATAACCAGAATGATCAATGATGGCAGGGTCAGACTGGTCGACTGGAGGGCAATAACCAACGAACGAACGCCGAGCACAATTACGACCATGACGACGCAGGACAGGAACGCGGGAAGGACCGCCTCCCCCATCTTGAGCACTGTGCGCGGGAGTATCGATTGCACCTGATAGACGTTGTACGCCAATCCTACCGCGTGCGCAAACACTACTGCCGAGGCGACACCAAGGACTCCTCCCGAGAGGAATGCGAATACCCCGGCGAGCAGGGCGGCCATGACGACAAGGCCGGCGCGAAGATTATACTCGGGAAAACCCGTCGAGATGAACAACGCCGAGGTTGTCGATGACAGGGGCTTGAGCAGGCTCATGAACGTCAGTACCTTCAGCGGCGGAACTGCGGGGGCCCATTTGGCCCCAAGGAGAACAACCACGAGTTCCTCGGCAACGGCAAACAACCCTCCCGCGATGGGAATGGTGAGAAGGCTGATCATCCGCAGGCTCTTCAAGTATGCACGCGACAGCCGTTCCTTGTCGTCTTGAACCTGTGCATACGACGGAAACAGCACGACGCCGATGATCCGGTTTATGGAATCCACCGTTCTGCTGGTTAGGTCGACGGCCTTGCTGTAGAATCCCAACGATTCGGTTCCAAGCACCCTGCCAACGACATAATTGTCCGTGTAGGAGTACAACGTGTAGACGGAGGCGCTACCAACAATTCGTGCTCCAAAACTTGCGATTTGTCTGATGATACCACGGTCCCAGTTACCCAGCCGCACCCAGGCCACCGATGAAAGGAACCACCATGCAACCACGGCATTGGTCACCGCACCGGCGACTGCCCCGTATACGAGGCTCCACACTCCCCACCCGTTCCACGCCAATGTGATCGATACGCCGACAGTCACGACTTCCGTGATGATCCCCATAATACTCAAGCGTCCGAACTGGAGGTCTTTCTGGATAAGCGCCTCGGGGACTCGCGTCACGCCACCCACGAGAATGGTCAGGGAAAGTACCTGGAGGACAGGTACGACCTGCAGATCACCGAGGAGAAATCCCAGCCAGGGAGCGGCCACTATGATCATGCCGCAAACGACCCCCGAGGCGACGAAGTTGATCGCGAGCGCGGAAAAAGCAGCTCTGTTTCTATCCAGGGGCGTTTGGATGACTGCGGTCGGAAGTCCGAGCGTGGAGAACAGCCCAACAATGGAGAGGACGACCTGGGCAAGAGCCACCTGACCAAAGTCAGTCGGGGACAGCAGCCGGGCGAGGATGATGGAGGTAAAGACCGAAAAGACCCGCAGCCCGATCGTTGAGGTTCCGAGGGAAATACCGCCCCTAAAGGTCTTCAGTTTCAGAGAATCGGTCGCCGTTGTGTCATTCCTCCTTACGATGTCTTGCCCGCCTGATTCGTGCCCATTACGGCTTCTTTCCTGATCCAGACAAAGTCACGTGGATAGCGGCCGGGTGGCGGCAAGCCACGGAGAATGCCCAGGATGAAGTGAACGGAAAGCAGCGCGCGGGAGTGAAGAAACAGCCAGATCCGCTTCGCCCCCCTCCTGAGCAGGAGAAAAGCCAGTCCGAGCACTACGGCCCCGCCCATACCAAAGAACCAGCCGCCGCGTTCGATGAGCCCGAGCACGATCATTCCCGCAATGAGGAGAAAAACCGCAAGCCATGCCAAAAAGACTTCGCTGTGCTCCCTCAACAGCTCCCAGAAGGGCGGCTGCAACGCGTACTGGCGCATGATCTGACCGACCCCTGCGAAATACACTGCTCGACCGGTGTTTTCTTGTACACTGCGTTCTTTGTCAAGGTGATGCGCCATGGGATGTTCCACACGCACGACGCTGTACCCGCGGCGTGATAGCCGGTATGCGAGCTCACGCTCTTCCTCGCCGCGCAGGAAAGGATTGAATGTCCCGCACTCATCCAGCGCCTGTCTGCGGTACAACGCAGCGCCTCCTAAACCTGGCACGACCCCCAGAGGGAGCCCGTCTTCCCGGGAAAAATCGAGAGGTTCCCCGGGCGCCACGGGAAACAGACGCCCACTCACCCCACCGATGCTGCGATCCTGCAGCACCTTCATCGCACACGTAATCCATCCGTCAACCACAATCATATCGCCGTCAACAAAGAAGAGCCATTCCCCGTGGGTCAGATCCGTCCCCAACCACCGACCCGCAGCGGGTGAAAGCAGGCCGGTATCGCGGAAACCGGCAATTGCCACAGGGTACCGCCTCGCGACATCGACTGTACCATCTGAGGACGCCGAATCTACGAAGAGAATCTCGGTCCGGTAGTTTGCCGTGGCGCGAATGATGGATTCAACACAGGGACCGATTGTCAACTCCTCATTGCGCGCAATGATCACAACACTGAGTTCAGGTAAGCTCATGATCTCTCTTGTGCTGTGTGCTCCGGAGGATGCAGGGCCTTCCCTGCCAGCGTTAACGCAGCGCCCGGACCGGCGAACAAGGCCTGTATCCCGCAGACGCCTGCACGAACAAAGTGACCCCGTTTCCAGGCATGGCGTCCGAGGGACCAATGTGCGTCCGCAATGCGCATCCGCAGGCACCGGCGCTGATCCCGCGTGAGCCCCGGGAATTTGCGGAGGATGTCGCGAAACGCCCTGGTCCTGTTGCGATACCGCCGCTCCTCCTGCCCTGCAGAAGTCAGCCGGCTTTCCCCTGGTGCATCGGCCGTCAGCTTGCTCCCGATCCACCTGACTGCACAGACCGGTCTGCCGATCCCGATCTTAAGGAAGAAATGCGTATCATGAGCGTTGCGGAGGTCCGCCCACAGACCGCCTGCTTCAAGAAACGTGCTGCGCCGGCAGACTGTGGACTGCAGCATCATGGGTTGATACTCCCTCATGACCCATTCGGCGGCATCGGGGACCATAACGTAATCTGCCGCAATGGAAAACCCACCCCGTTCCCACCATGTCTCATCCGGCGACTCCGCAATGAGCATATCGTCGAAGTAGAGCTCCGCAGAGCTCCGGGTGGCAATCATGGCACTCGCGATTTTCTCAAGATGACGTTCGGTCCAGACATCATCGGAATCAAGAAAGGCGACCCACGGTCTCGTTGCCTCCCTAACGCCGCGGTTCCGCGCCTCTGCCCCGCCGCTGTTCTGTTGGCGCACATAACGCACGGTCGGCCCGAAGCGGCGGATTGCATCCTCCGTGGCGTCGGTTGAACCGTCATCCACGATAATGATTTCGGCTGGAGGGAACGATTGATCCAGTGCAGATGTGATCGCCCGCACTACCAGGTGGGCACGGTTGTACGTCGGGATGACCGCGCTGAATTCGATTGTGTGTGACGGTGTAGTCGTGTCGGATGCAAACGGCGTCATCTGATCAACATCATGCGTTTTACCATCACCCGCTCCCCATGGTTCACCGAGAGCCGGTAGAAATAGATGCCGGACGAAAGACCCTCTGCCGTAAACGAAATCCGGTGGACTCCGGCCGATTGCCGTTGGTCACGCAGCACCGCCATTCGTTGTCCCAGCGCGGTGAAAACCTCAAGCAGGATGTGCGATTCCGCAGGAATTCCATACTGAAGAACTGTCTCCGGGTTGAACGGATTGGGATAGTTCTGACTCAGACTCACTTCGGAGGGGATTCCCTGTTCGTCCGCAACAACGGTCAGACTGCGCCGGAATCTCCGGACCTCGCTGTATGGTCCCCATCCCGTCAGGTTTCCCGCCCGGACTCTCCAAAAGTAGGTTTTCTCGAGTTCAAGCCCCCGCCGAATCGTCACCGTGTCAGTGAGCGAAGAGTCGAGATCCGGCCAGGCAAAGAGTGAGTCGTCCGTGATCTCAAACCAGTACCGGGTCCCCGGATGGTTGTTCACTCTCCAGACGCACGTCACCGTATCCGCCTGCGTCCGCAGGTTGTTCGCGGGCGCAACCAGCGTGACCTGGTTCGGGATCGGAAGATACGTGGAGAACCAGCGGCTCAGACAATACGGACCTCTCCCGTTGGCATTGCGTGATCGCACGCGCCAGTAGTATTTCGTGAATGCCGTCAGACCGTTTACCTGCGTGGAAGTCCCGGTGATCAGCGAGTCGTTGACGACAATGCCGGAGGCGAACGATGGGTCGGTGGCCACCTGGATATCATATCCTGTGGCACCGGAGGAAGCGGACCATGCCAGCGTGACCGTAGTGTTCAGGCCGGTAGTCCCGTTCAACGGCGAA
>DAINBR010000009.1:0-6492 GCA_036732865.1 Bacteroidota bacterium
AGCATGGGGAGATTATGATAATGATGGAGACCTGGATATTCTTCTGACTGGGTATGATGGTCTCAACACTATTTCTAAAGTTTACAGAAATAATAATCCCAATTTAAATACTTCTCCTTTCTCCCCAACTAATTTAACTACAACGGTTGATTCTGGAGAGGTTGAAGAAGAAAAGCCAATAGGCACGTGACGCTTGGCAATAGGCACGTGACGAATTGATCACTGTCGCCCAATGCCTATTGCCGCCTGCCTTCCTACGGCGTTCCGAAGATCTTCACCGATGCCTGGGCGAGATTCACGAGTGGCGTAAAATACAGACCGAGGAGGATCGTCGGCACGAGCAGGAGCACCACTAACACCCCCTCGAGCCGTGTGGTCGTCAGAGCCGGACCAGGCCGGTCACCCGCACGCAGGAAAGTGTTCCTCAGCACGCGGATGTAATAGTACAACGCCACGACGCTGTTCAGGGCACCGACGATTGCCAGCCAGACCCACTCATGGTTTATCAGTGCCGCAAACAAATACAGCTTCCCGATGAAACCGGCCGTTGGGGGAAGACCGGTGAGTGAGATCAGGAAGACTGCCAGCGCAACCGTGAGAAATGGCGAGCGCGAGCCCAGCCCCTTGTAGTCCTCGATGTCCTCACTCCCCAGCTTGTTCGCAATCAACATCACGACGTAGAAGGCGCCGAGGTTCATGAAGAGGTAGACCACAAAATACAGCATCACCGCCGATATACCGTCGGTGCTCAGGACCACCAGACCCATGAGCATATAACCCGCATGGGCAATGCTGGAATACGCAAGCAAGCGCTTCAGGTTGTTCTGCCAGATGGCAACCAGATTCCCAACCGTCATTGTCAGCACGGAAAGGAGAACCACGATCTGGCGCCAGTCGAACCCGGGAAGGATGGCCCACGTACCGGCGGGCAACCCCACGGCGGCGGAATCGACGAAGGTCACCTTGAAGAACCGGATCAGCAGGGCAAACCCACCGGCTTTCGATGCCACGGACAGGAACGCTGTGATGGTGATCGGCGCGCCCTCATACACGTCGGGTGCCCAGAAGTGGAACGGCACGGCTGAGATTTTGTACCCGAGTCCGGCGATAATCAGAATTCCTGCCATCGCCAGCGCAAGGATGGGAGACCCCCCACCCGCAATGACCGCCGGGAGTGCATGGTTGATCTCCGCGAATCCGAGGGATCCCGTGAGGCCATAGACCAGGGAGATGCCGTAGACCATTAGTCCGGACGAGACGGCTCCGTAAATCACGTACTTCAGCGCAGCTTCACTCGAATCCGGCGCCTCTCGCGTGTATCCCGAAAGGAGATACGAGCTGATGGACGACAACTCAATCGTCAGGTACATCATCAGGAGGTTGCTGGCGCCGACCATCAGCATGATGCCGAGCGTCAGGGCAACCAGCAGCACATAATACTCACCCATCTTGCGGCCCGGGACATTCAATTCTGCGGAGCCGAGTGAAAACACCGTAACCAGCAGGGCGGACAGCAGCACCAGGAGTTTGAAGAACCAGGCGAAGGGGTCCACCGACAGCATGCCGCTGAAGACAGCCGCATGTGCGCCCGTTTGCCCGAGGACGAAGCCGCCGGTGACGATCAGCCCCACAACTGCAAGGCCGGCGACCACGACGGCATTGCGACGGAACATGAGATCGGCGATCAGCGTCACGAGCAGCGTGACAGTCAGCGCGACTTCAGGAGTTATCAGCGCGAGATCTTGGAGTAGTCGAGCAGCCATGGATTAATGTACTCCCATCATGCCCTGTGCGCCGGCATTCTGCAGAATACCGGCAAGAGAATTCAACGAGGTACTCATCAGGTCAAGCACCGGAGAGGGATAGATGCCGAGGAAAATGACGATCACGGCAAGTGACGCGAGCATGAGGGTTTCGCGCCCGTTCATATCCGTCAGACCATTCCATTTCTCGGGCAGCGTCCCCAGAAATACCCGCTGCAACACCCAGAGCATGTAGCCCGCGGTGAGGACAATGGTGACGGCACCGATGATCGTCAGGGTCGGGAATGTCCGGAAGGCGCCCAGCAGCGAAAAGACCTCGCTGATAAAACCGCTGAGGCCCGGCAAACCGAGTGCCGCAAAGAAGGCAATGGTCATCACGGCAGCGTACCTGGGCATTTTGTTCATAAGCCCGCCGAACTCGTTCAACCCGCGTGTATGGGCACGATCGTAAATCACGCCCACGATGAGAAAGAGCATCGCGGTGATGGTCCCGTGATTGAACATCTGGAACACCGCACCCGTCAACCCCTGGGTGTTCATCGAGGCCATGCCGAGCGTGACAATACCCATATGACTGACGCTCGAATACGCAATGAGCTTCTTGAAATCCGTCTGTGCCATCGCCACCAGAGCACCGTAGATCATGCTGATCACCCCCAGCAATGCAAGCTCCCACGAGAAGTAGCGCATTGCATCCGGGAAGATCGGAAAACTGATTCTCAGCAGACCGTAGGCACCCATTTTCAGAAGAACACCCGCCAGGATGACGCTGATCGCCGTCGGTGCCTCCACATGTGCGTCAGGCAGCCAGGTATGGAACGGGAACGTGGGAATCTTGATGGCGAATCCAATAAACAGAGCAACGTACGCGATATAGCGCCAGGTCGTCCCCCATCCGCCGAGCAGCGACCCCGGTATGAAGTTCTGCTGATCGGTCATCGCCAGCAGATTGAAAGTATGAATCCTTTCCAGACCCTGAGTGCCGTTCTTCACGGCGTCGGCTATCGAAATGATGGTCCCGGCCGGATCGATGAACACATTTGTGCTGAAATAGAGTGCCAGCATAGCCAGCAGCATCAGGACGCTCCCGAGCAGCGTATACAGGAAGAACTTGATCGCGGCATACTCGCGCCGGGGGCCGCCCCACACACCAATCAGGAAATACATCGGCAGGAGCATGAGTTCCCAGAACACGTAGAAGAGGAAAAAGTCGAGGGCGACGAACACACCCATCATGCCGGTATCCAGGAGCAGGAACAGCGCGAAGTATCCTTTGACCGACTTCTCGATCGTCCACGACGAGATTGTCGCAATCCACGAAACGAGCGCGGTCAGCAGCACCATCACCACACTGATCCCGTCAATCCCCAGGAAGTATTCGATGTGCACCCGCCCGAACCAGGCGACGCTCTTGACGTCGATCCAGCTGCCCTGCTCGACGAACTGCATGCCAGCGACGGCGCGATCGAAGCGCGTGAAGATAATGACCGCCAGCACCACCTGCAGCGTTGTGAAGCCCAGCGAGGTCCAGCGGATGGCGCCGTTGTTCCCCTTGGGCAGCAACAGCACGGTCACCATACCCACGATGGGCAGGAATGTGATCCAGGTCAGGATTCCGATACCGAAAATAGTGCATTCCATGAACGAAGTATCCTCCAGGAGTTACGCTTGCATATCGGTGTCAAACGACACGAAATACGAAATAGAGAACCAGCACACTGAGGACTGCGTACATCACATAGGTCTGCACCCTGCCGGTCTGCACCTTGCGAAACACGAGGCCGATGAAGCCGGAGAGGTACGCAAGGAGATTGACAAAGCCGTCGATCACGATTGAGTCAAACTTGCCGCTGACGAATGAGGTGAGGTTGGTCACCCAGCCGGCACCGTTCACCATGCCGTCAATGATGGTATCGTCCACCCACCGCAGCCCGCGTGTGAGGGCGTGTGTCCCGCCCACAACAACGGTATTGTACAGGTCGTCAAAACCCCATTTGTTCATCAGGAACGCATGCACGGGTGCCATGCGCGATGCGATCGCGTCGGCGTTGACCTTCTTCCAGTAGTATGTCGCAAACGCCACGAGAATTCCCGCACCGGCAACGAGCAATGACAGCGCCATGGCCGTGCCGTGCGCGTGATGCAGCGCCTCCGCGAACACTTCCCTCCCCGGTGCGGCAAGCGCACCCGGGACCACCGACAGGGGCCGCTCGACGGCCTTCGCGATCCAGCCGCCTGATGCGTTGAGTGGGTTCACACTGAACACCGCGAATGTCGAGAGAACGGCGAGTATGATCAAAGGCACCGTCATCACCCTGGGCGATTCGTGCAATTGGACACGACGTTGCACATCCGTGTGCTCACCGAGAAATGTCAGGATGACGACACGAAACATATAAAACGCGGTCAGCCCGGCCACAAGAAAACCGACAATCGGGATGATCACATGACCGGTGAGGCTGCCGTAGGCCAGGGTACCGGCCAGAATCTCATCTTTGCTGAGGAACCCGGAGGTCAGGGGAACGCCGGAAATCGACAGTGTGTACACGACAAACGTCCAGAACGTCACCGGCAGATAGTCGCGCAGACCGCCCATATTCCGGAGATCCTGAGCGTCGGTGTGATGATCCTTCTGGTGATGGAGCGCCGCATGCATCGCATGAATCACCGAGCCGGCTGCGAGAAAGAGGCCCGCTTTGAACATCGCATGCGTCACCAGGTGGAAGAACCCCGCCGTGTACGCCCCCACGCCGAGGCCCATCACCATGTATCCGAGCTGGCTGATGGTGGAATACGCCAGCACTTTCTTGATGTCGTTCTGAACGATGGCGATTGTCGCCGCAATGAATGCAGTCGTTGCACCGATGTAGGCGATCACCATCAACGCATCCGCGGTCATCAACGGGAATGTCCGCGCGATAAGATAGACGCCCGCGGCAACCATCGTTGCAGCATGAATCAACGCGCTCACCGGCGTCGGGCCCTCCATCGCATCCGGGAGCCACACGTGCAAAGGAAATTGGGCGGACTTCCCGACTGCACCGCAGAAGAGCAGGATCCCCGCGGCGGTCAACCACGTCTGGCTTCCGTACGGGAGCGTGCCCGCACCAATACCGGAGAAAATCTGCTCTAAATTGAAGGTGCCGAACGTGGTATACAGAATCGCCATCCCGACAAAAAAACCGACATCGCCGATGCGATTCGTGATGAACGCCTTGATCCCTGCATCCGACGCACTCTTCTTCTCGTACCAGTGACCGATCAGCAGATACGAACTGATACCCACCAGCTCCCATCCGACATACAGCAGGAACAGGTTGTTGGCGAGGACAATCATCAACATAGAGAAGGAGAAGAGACCCAGGTATCCGAAGTACCGCGAGTAGCGCACATCATCGTGCATGTATCCGATGGAAAAGTAGTGCACCAGGGTGCTGATGAGGGCGACCACGGCCATCGTGATCGCGGCCAGATTGTCGACGGAGAAACCGAGGACAATCTTCAGCGGCCCGATGCCCGGCGCTTCGTGAAGGTCCACCCATGTGAAATTGAAGTCCAGAGTCTCGGTGGGAAAGGCCGTGAGCTTCTGCACCAGCACGGTAATCGAGGCTATCAGCGCGGTGGTGATAATGGCGGTCTCAAACCAGTCTCCCTGCCGAGGGAGCTTCTTCCCGAAGAACATCATCAGCGCAAACCCGGCAAGCGGGAGCACCAGGACGACGAGCGAAAGGGTGATCAGGGTGTCAGGCGACATAACAATTGGCAGTCAGTGGTCTGTGGTCAGTGGCCGGGTCTTGGGGAGCCGTTATTCCTTTAACGAACTGATTTCATCCACGTTAACGGTCTGGAACCGGTGATAGATGTTCAGCACAATAGCCAGCGCCACCGCAGCTTCGGCCGCGGCGAGGATGATGACGAAAATGGCTGCAACCTGCCCGTCCAGATTCACGCCGCCGTAGCGGGCAAACGCGATGAGATTGATGTTCGCCGCGTTGAGCACGAGTTCCAGCCCCATCAGCACGAGAATGGCATTCCGGCGCGTGACCATTGCAAAGAGCCCGAAGGTGAAAAGCACGGCGCTGACGATGAGAAAATGTGCAAGCTGGACGTGCGGCAGCCAATCGAGGAAATTCGACAATACCGAAGAGTTCATGAAGGCAACCCTTATGACAGTTTCTTTGTCCGGCGCGCAATGAACGCAGCACCGACCATGGCAACAAGCAGCACCACAGAGGCCACTTCAAAAGGCAGGGCGTAGGCAGTCATCAGCAATTCGCCGATGCGCCCGGCGGTCGACGTCAGGGTCGCCGGAGGAGCCGTCACGGTGCTCCACGTCGCATAAAACACACCTGCGAGAGACCCGAATACGACTGCGGCCAGCATCACCGCGGGTATAGTGTGGATGGTCCCCGTTTTCATGTCCACGCTGATCACCTTGTTCGTCAGCATCACACCGAAGAGCAGCAAGGTGAGAATCCCCCCGACATACACGAGTATCTGCGCGACCGCGACAAAATCCGCCGCCAGGAGTACATAGAATCCCGCCACACCGAAAAACGTAAAGAGAAGGGAGAAGGCGGCATAAACCATGTTCTTCGAAAACACCACGATGGCAGCGGATCCGATCGTGATGAGGGCGAAGAGATAGAAGATCAGATCGAATGTTTCCATAGCCTACTCTTTCTTCTCTGGCTGCTGGGGAGGAACTGCCTTCGGCGCAGGTGCGGGC
>DAINBR010000009.1:6592-20616 GCA_036732865.1 Bacteroidota bacterium
CGGCGCAGGTGCGGGCGCAGCTGCAGGCGTAGGGGCCGGTGAAGGTGCCGGCGCAGGTGCGGGTGGAGCTGCAGGCGTAGGCGCCGGTGCAGGTACGGGTGCCGGCACAGGTGCGGGTGCAGCTGCAGGCGTAGGCGCCGGTGCAGGTACGGGTGCCGGCACAGGCGCAGCGGCAGCTTTTGCGGCGGCCGCTGCGGCTTTCTTGGCCGCCTGCTCCTTATCGTAGGCCGCGAGCTTGACCTTGGCCTGGTCGGCCTCGGCCGGGGTCATGACTGCAAATGAGTAGACCAGCCTCTCCCGGTCAAATTCTGAGAACTCGTACACATCCGTCATCTTGATGCATTCCGTCGGACATGGAGGCACGCATAGGCCGCAGTAGCAGCACTTGGCGATATCGATATCGAATCGTGGAACGTACAGTCGCTTCTTCGTTCCCACCGACGTCAGACCGAGGTCGACGTCGGGTGTCGACTTGATGGTTTCAATGGTGATGCAGTCCACCGGACATGCCATTGCGCACTGGTCGCAACCGATGCAATCGTCGATGTTGACATACAGCCGGTTGCGGGCACGCTCCGGTAGCTTGGGTTTGACATGGGGATATTGGATGGTCACGGCGGGCGTGAACAGATGCTTCCACGTCACCTTCATTCCGATCAGAGCGGTCACCAGACCGTCATAGACATTGCGAAAATAGCTGCTCATTCCTCAGAGTCCGTTTGATGCGATTCAATCGTGCGCCGGTGCCGGCACCGCGTCACTGTATGGCGAGCATCCAGACACCAACGCCCAGGATAAGCACAAAGGAAAACGGTATCAGGACCTTCCATCCAACGTACATCAACTGGTCGACGCGCACACGCGGAAGCGTCCACCGCAACCACATCTGAATAAAGATGAACGTCATCCCTTTCAACAGGAACCAGAATACACCCCACCAGGGCCCTGACATGAAGTCTCCGAACGGACTGTTCCACCCGCCCAGGAACATCGTTGTGGCGATGGCACTCACGGCAAACATATTGGCGTATTCGGATAGAAACAGCAGCGCGAACCGCATACCGGCGTATTCCGTATGATATCCGCCCACAAGTTCCGACTCTGCTTCCGGGATGTCAAACGGCGTGCGGTTCACTTCTGCAAGAGACGCAGTGAAATAGATGACGAGGGCAAAGAACAGAAAAGGGAATTTCTGGAATATGAACCAGTTCCAGAACATGCCGCCCTGCGCGTCGTTGATCTCCTGCAGGTTCAGAGTGCCTGTGACCATGACCACTGTCAGGATCGCCAGCGCCACCGGAATCTCGTAACTCACGATCTGCGCAGCAGAACGCAAGGCGCCGTAGAGCGACCATTTGTTGTTCGAAGCCCAACCGGCCATCAGCAAACCCACGACGGCGATCGAGGAAATCGAGATGAAATAGAACAGGCCGACATTGATTTCACTACCCACATAGGCCGCACTGAACGGCACAACCGCATAGGCCGCGTAGGCCCCGCCAAAAACGACGTAGGGCGCAAGCTTGAACAGCTTGCTGTCCGCCGCGGTCGGTACGATATCCTCTTTCAACATGAGCTTGAGGATGTCAGCGATCGTCTGTATCGTACCGTGCCAGCCCGCCTGCATCGGACCCAGGCGATCCTGCATATGGGCGGAGATCTTCCGCTCCCACCAAACGGCAAAGAGGGCGAACGGGATTACCCAGACGAGCGGAACAACCGCCATCAGGGTATACACGAGGATCTCGTTCTGCAGAATGCCAAGAAGGAAGTCTTTCATGAGGATCCGGGGTCTAGGGTCTGGTGTTTCGGGCCTGCCGCGCCGCTACCGGTCTACTTCTCCAAGCACAATGTCAATACTGCCAAGGATTGCCACTACGTCAGCGATCATCGATCCACGACAGATCGCGGGGACCGTGGAGAGGTTGACGAAGCAGGGTGGCCGAACCTTGACACGGTACGGTGATGCCGTGCCATCCGACACAATGTAGAAGCCAAGCTCCCCTTTGGGTGTCTCCGTGCGCACGTAGACTTCTCCGGGCTCCGGGCGAATCCGCTTGGGAATTGCCGACTGCACGTCTCCGGCCGGGAGTTGCTCGACCGCCTGTTCGATAATGTTGACGCTCTGTTCCATTTCATGCACACGGACCATGTACCGGTCCCACGAATCGCCCACCCTCCCCTTGATTCCCATCCCCACCGGGATGTCAAAGGCAAACCGGTTGTAGATGGAATACGGATCATTCTTCCGGAGGTCCCATTTCACACCGGATCCGCGGAGCACCGGTCCGCTGGCGCCGTAATTGATGGCAACCTCGGGAGGCAGAACGCCGACGCCGGCCGTGCGTTCTTTGAAGATCTTGTTGTACGAAAGCAGTTCGTTGAGCTCGGCGATTTTGGGACGGAAGTACTTGCAGAAATCCCGTGTCTTGTCCTGAAAATTCGGCTTCACGTCGTGGGAAAGCCCGCCGACCCACATATAGTTGTAGAGCAGGCGGGCGCCGCAGGTTTCTTCGAAGATATCAAGCACGTGTTCCCGATCGCGCATGCAGTAGAGAAACGGCGTGTAAGCCCCCATGTCAATCCCGTAGGTCCCGAGGGCGATCAGGTGGCTGACGATCCGGGAAAACTCCGCCATGATCACGCGGATGTATTCGACCCGCTCCGGGACCTGGATCTTCAGCAGCTTCTCCATGGCAACGACATAGCCGAGCTCGTTGCTCATCGCAGCGACATAATCGAGGCGATCGACGTACGGGATAACCTGCTGGTAGTTGTTCATGCTCTCGGCGTGCTTTTCAAAGCACCGGTGCAGGTAACCGATGTGCGGAATGGCATCCACAACGATCTCGCCGTCCACGATCAGCTCCAGCCGCAACACACCATGGGTGGAGGGATGCTGCGGTCCCATGTTGATGACCATCTCCTCCGCCCGGAGTGCTCGCCCGAGTCCGGGAACGGTCGCGGGTCTGCGGCCGGCATCAACATCTGCAACCGCACCTTCCTTCTGTAGAGTGACGTCCATTAGTACGGTACTTTCATGCCGTTGTAGAACTCAGGTACCTGGAAGTCCTTGCGGAGCGGGAACCCTTCCCAGTCATCGGGCATCAGAATGCGCCGGAGGTCGGGATGGCCATCGAACACCACTCAAATCATGTCAAATGCCTCACGCTCCTGCCAGTTGGCGGTTTTCCAGATGGCTTCGGTGGACTGAACATGCGGCTGGTCCACCGTCACTTCCGTTTTCAGGACAATCCTGTGATTCCACTTCATCGAGTAAAGATGGTACACAACACCGAGGCGGCCCTTCGTGTAGTCCATTCCCGTCAGCAACATGAGCGAGTCAAATAGCATCCGCCCGTCATCACGGAGAAACAGGGAGATATCCCGCACTCTGTCGGGCGCAACCCGTATCCAGGGATCCAGCACACCATCCACCTTTGCCTCGAGGATGGCGTCGCCGAATGTGCCCTTGAGGGTCTCGTGAATCTCTTGAGCAATCATGGGTCTTCTTTGTTGATAGTCAGGTGGTACTCGATCAGGCCGATTTCTTCTTTGCCAGACTCTCGCTCCGGATTTTCTCCTTGAGCTTGAGCAAGCCTTCGAGGAGGGCTTCGGGTCGGGGGGGACACCCCGGAACGTACACATCCACCGGAATTACCCGGTCGACCCCCTTGAGGACGTGATAGCCGTGTTCCCAATACGGGCCGCCGCAATTGGAACAGCTCCCCATGGAGATCACATACCGCGGCTCCGGCATCTGATCGTACAGCACCTTGATGCGTGAGGCCATCTTGAGTGTCACGGTGCCTGCGACGATCATTGCATCGGCTTGCCGGGGGGAAGAGCGGAAAAACGTTCCGAACCTGTCCAGGTCGTAATGCGATGCACCCGTCGCCATCATTTCGATGGCGCAACAAGCAAGGCCGAATTGGATGGGCCAAATGGATGACAGACGCGCCCAGTTGAGCAGGCTGTCAGCGGAGGTGATAAGGATGTTGCTGTTTTCGAAGCGCTGGTCAAGCAGTCCCATGGCGTTCCTGTCAGACGGCTAATTCTTCTTCAGTGAGCGGTGCCTCACGCACACCTACCCCGCGTTCATACCGCGGAATGCGTGGTGCAGGTTTGTCCCATTCCAGATCGCCTTTCCGCCACACGTATGCGTACCCCGCAAGCAGAATCGCGAGGAACACAACCATCTCGAAGAATGCGAACCATCCGAGGGAATCGTAGACGAGCGCCCAGGGAAAGAGGAAGACCACTTCTACGTCGAATACGATGAAAATCAAAGCGATAACGTAGAAACGGATGTTGAACCTCATGCGGGAGTCGCCGACCGGGCTTTCGCCACACTCGTACGTCGTACGCTTGCTGGGATACGGCCGATTAGGGCGGAGAAACCATGCAACCGCCATCCCAATGGCAACAAACACGACACCAATGAGGATGAAAATGAACACACGACCGAATTCGGTGAGCATCAAACGAGGTCTCCGGAAACCAGAGGGTGAGATTACGTGCGCAGACAGGTGTCAAACAACTGTACTTAAAGATAGAGAATCTTGGGGGGATTGTCAATAACGCCAGCGATGGCCCTGTGGCCATCGCTGGTACACATAACCGCTAAGGCACTTCCGAACCTCACGCTGTGAGGTCCGCCTGAGGCGAGGAGGGGCTGGGGACAACTTCCCCGTGGCTGTTGTACACCTGCGCGGGTAGTTGTCGTGCGGGCTCGTTCACGCGCGGAGAAGTACCGCGCTCTTCCGTCATCGGCGCCTTGACCGTTTTGGCGGGGGCGTGCTCCGTCACCCTCTCCATCGGTACGGCCGCCACGGTCTGACCCGCTCCGCTCACAATACCATTGCTCGTCATGCGCTTGTCTCCGCCCTTTGTTCAGAGCGCGTTCCCTGCCGCCTCCCCCTGGCTAAAAAGGATGCAAAAATCACGCCACGGCGGGGCGGCCTGAAAGTGCCGAAAACAGGTCTCCAGACGGCGTTGAAAGAACGGGGGCCCCGACTGCGCGTGCACATTTGTACAACTGCCCATCCCCCAACCACCACACACTAGGCCTTTTTGACGAGGAACCTCTTGACCTTCTGTGTCGTCGTTTTTTCGAACTCGTTCTCGCGGAGATGAAATTTGCGAATCTGCTTATACCCCGCGAGCTCCTTGTTCACCTTCGCCACTTCCGCCCCAAGCACTTCCTTCATGAGCGCATCGGTGATCTGGATTCCCCTCGTCTCGGCTAGCTCGATGAACGCTTCCGCATCGGCAACAATCTGCGCAGCGATGATCTCATCATGCTTCTCGTCCGGTTCGCCGTAGACCATCGACTCCATGACGTAGGGGCTCCGGTGGAGCAAATCCTCGATCTCCTCCGGGTACACATTCTCACCGCGCCGCGAGATGATGACGTTTTTCATCCGGCCGCTGATGTGCAGGAATCCGTCTTCGTCCCGGAAACCAAGGTCGCCAGTCTTGAACCATTCACCTTCGAACGCATCACGGGTGGCCTGTTCATTCTTGTAGTAGCCCAGCATGACGTTGGGCCCCTTCGCCCACACTTCGCCCACCCCTTCGCTGTTCGGTGCATGAATCTTGAGAGTCACACCGGGCAACGGGAGACCGGCCGCATCATCCTTGAAGTTGACCGGGTGGTTCAACGCAAGGATGGGCGCGGTCTCTGTCAATCCGTAACCCTGCAGGAAGCCGAAGCCGAATTCCCGCAATCCTTTTGCCACCATCGGATCCGCCGCGGCTCCGCCGGCAATGAAGAGACGGACATGCCCTCCGAAGCGATCATGAATTTCCTTGAACACCTGCCGCCTGAGACTCTTCCACCCGATCCATTCCAGGAAATTGCTGGCTTTGATCAACGGGCCGACAACCTTGGCGGTCACGGGTTTTTCCTGAATGGACTTGTAGATGCGCTTGAACATCTTGTCGTACAACAACGGTACCGCGAGCAACATCGTCGCGTGCGAAGCCTGGAGATCGTCCACGACCGTCTTGAGCGACTTTGCATAGAACACCGAGGCCCCTGCGTAAAGAGGGCACAGCATACCGCAGGTGCACTCATACGTGTGGTGCATCGGAAGCACCGAGAGGAACCGGTCCTGCGGGTAGATCATGACCATCGCCACCATGCCCATGAGGTTGGCCGCCAGATTGGCCTGACTCAACATCACGCCTTTGGCTCTGCCGAGAGAGCCCGAAGTGAATATGATCTCTGCGAGTTCCTCCGGCGCGATGCGCGGGAGATTATCCGCAGTGTGCCCCGGGCTCTGCGCGATCAGCTCCATCATTGACAGAATTCCCCCCGCCTCGGCCGGTCGGTCCATGTTGATATAATACTTCAGGTTCTTCAGGGACGCGCGCCGTTCGCTGAGCATCGGCTGAAACACTTCAGAATAGATGATCGCCACGGATTCCGACTCGTGCAGAATATTCAGGATCTCATTGACACCCAGTTTCGCGTCGATCGGCACCACAACATAATTGAAACACATGAGGGTAAGATAGCTGAGGCTCCATTGGACGCGGTTTTCGCCGATGATGGCAATGTGAGACCTCTCCGGCAGGCCAAGCGCGCGAAGCGCGCCGCCAAAGCGGAGAACCTGTGACAGGATCTCCGCATACGTCAACCGCCGCATCGGTGTTTCCTTTAGATCCTCGAGCGCCTGTTTGTGCGCATAGACGTGCGCGGAACGAACCACAAGATCCTGGATGGAGCGGATCTCCGGAACTGTGTTGTAGGAAATTGTGCGTTTCATGGTTTTGCCGGCTCCGCAAATTTGGCGAGTACTTGAGACGAACGTTGTTCGACTTCCGCGTGGAGGCTGTTCCCGTGCGCGTCCATTGTTACGATCGCGGGAAAATCTCGTACTGTGATGTGCCACATGGCCTCAGGAATGCCGAACTCCAGGAAATCCACCCCCTGGACGTCCATGATGCATTGCGTGTAGTATTGCGCCGCACCACCGATGGCATTCAGATACACGGCCCCCACCTCCTGCAATGCGGCGAGTGTCTTCCCCCCCATCCCCCCCTTCCCGATCACGGCACGTACACGGAACCTGCGAAGGATATCTGCCTGGTACGGTTCTTCCCGGCCGCTCGTGGTCGGCCCGGCCGCATTCAGGTACCACTTGTCGTCCTTCTTCAGAGCCACCGGACCGCAATGATATATCGCGCCACCACTCAACTCGACAGGCGAGTCGTGTGTCATCAGGTAGTGGTGCAAGTTGTCGCGTCCGGTGTGCATCGGGCCATTCAGAAGCACAACATCACCGACTTTCAGCGCTCTCACCTGTTCCTCGGCAAGGGGGAGTGTCAACCGGATTTCGCGGCCAGAAAGCGGCACACCGGCCCCGCGCGCCATCCTGATCGCGGGTGTGTCGTCTTTGTAGAGCCAGCGCAGGAGCGCGCCGGTCCGGCTGTCGATGACAGCCCCCAGTCGCCGGAAGGCCCAACAATTGTATGCGACAGACACGAAGAAGCAGGCCGGCAGCCGGTGCAGGGCGGCGATCTTGCAGCCGATCAATGTCACATTTCCGCCAAACCCCATCGTCCCGATCCCGAGTTCGTTGGCATGCTCGAGGATGTACTGTTCCAGTCTGGCCAGCTCAGGCTCGGGATTAATATCGTCCAACGAACGGAACAGTTGGGCCTTCGCATACTGATATCCCGACGTCCTGTCTCCGCCGATCGCGACGCCTATTGCACCGACACTGCATCCGTGGCCCTGTGCCTGCCACACCGCGTGGAGAATGCACTTCCTGACGCCGTCAAGGTTCCGGTCTGCCCTTCCCAGCTGAGGCAATTCACAAGGGACGGAATACTGGATGTTCTTGTTTTCACAGCCGCCGCCTTTCAATAGCAGGCGGACTTCGATTTCATCCCGTTCCCACTGGTGGAAGTGAACGACGGGAGCGCCTTCGCCCAGGTTGTTTCCGCTGTTTTTTCCAGTCAGCGAATCAACGGCGTTCGGACGGAGCTTTCCCTGTTTCGTGGCCTCAGCGATCGCCTCACGTATGTCCGCCTCCATGCGTAGCTGGTTTGCACCGGGCGGGACCATGATCTCGAATGTCGGCATTCCGGTGTCCTGACAGATCGGCACCTGGCCGTCGGATGCGAGATCAACATTGACGGCGATGGTCTCGAGAGCGAGCATCGATTGGGTCGCGGGTGTTTCGCGCTCCCGTGCGGCAATGATCGCCCGGCGCACATCCGGTGGAAGATTGCTGGACGTCTCCACTATCAGTTTGTACATGCTGGATGCGAACTGTTCCATTCAACCTCCACTCAGGTGCGGTAATCAGGCTGGCTGGCATACGGGATAGGATCGGGAATGCCGGCTCGTTGGAAGCCGCGCAGGCGGAGTGCGCAACTGTCACACACACCGCAGGCGACATCTTCGCGTTGATAACACGACCACGTCAGATGGAAGGGTGCACTGAGCTCAACCCCCCTGCGAACGATCGCAGTCTTCGTCAGATCGAGAAGGGGTGTGATGATCCGGATGCGCGTCTCGGGCCGGGTCCCCTCGCGGACAACCTCGCCAAACGCTTCGTAGAAACTGCGCCTGCAGTCGGGATATCCCGGCGTGTCTTCCTCGACAGCACCGATGAACACTCCCTCCGCATTGATCACCTCCGCCCAGCTCACAGCCGCAGCGAGCATATTTGCATTGCGGAATGGCACATAGGATGTCGGAATCCCCACCGGACGTAGGTTTGCCGGCGTAACCTGCATCGTACGGTCTGTGAGACTTGACCCTCCGATCACGGCCAGGTGTTCCATCGAAACGGACAACGTCATTGTAATGCCGTAGTGAGCGGTGATCTCCCGGAACGCGCGGAGTTCACGTGCTTCCGTGCGCTGGCCATAGTTCAAATGAAGGAAAGCACAGTCGAAGTCGCGCGCGGCAATAGCCGCCGTGACACAACTGTCCATCCCCCCGCTGACAAGCACGACAGCACGAGGTCGTGGCATCAAGCACCGTGGTAGGAGCGACCGAGTTAGATTTCTGGCATGCGGTGGAAGGACAGACTGACCGGGCTAACATAAGAAGAACAATGAGGAAATGCAAGGCGCGGATGATGCCCTCGAGAGGGACGCCGGGGAAGCCTAGGGAGGGCGAAAACACCGGAAAGACGGGGATATCAGCAGGACGGCCCTCGGCCGGCCTTCGGAGGCAGACGCGGCGGATTGTCCGCCTCAATTCTTCGGCTTACTCCAGCGCACAAACTGGCGCTAAGACACCTGTTTCCTGCGCAAAAGGGTCTGCGCGACTGCGGCAGCAACCACCTCGCCATCAGCCGGTTTCACAATGAAATCATCGACGCCGAACCGCTTGCCGGCGATCAGGATATCCCGATCAATGCGTGTGGCATGAAAGAGAAAAGGGATTTCTTTGCACACAGGGTTGCTTCGCACCCAGAGAAAGAGATCGAACCCCCGGGGCCCGGACTCGAAATTCACCTCTGAAACCACGACATCGGGCACAAATTTCGACAGCGCGTCAACGGCTTCGTCATAGCCGGCCGCGCCGATCCACTGGTATCCGTGCCGGCGCATCGTCGTGCCCAGGCCGTTGAGCACCCGTTCATCCTGATCAACACAGAGCACCAGCTCCTTTCTCCTCGCGTGCCCGTTGCGCTGGCCGTTTCCGGTGTGCCGCTGGTTGATCTGGGTCAACAGAGCCTCAATCTGGGAGCGCAGCGCCACGCCGTCGCCGTTGGCAGGATCCATGGTCAATATTGTATCGACGGTCTCACGCGCGACCGGGTACCGTCCCATGCGGATGAGTTCTGAAGCTCTCCGGACAAAAAGTTCAATCTTCGCCTGGTAAAAGGCCTCGCGGGGTGTCATGAATGGTGCATCCTTCAGTCGGCTGTGTCGATGCGCTGGTTGGAAAGGTGCGCACTGCAATCTACACAAAAGGCACCGCCAGGAATGTGCCCCATGTCACTGCGAATTGGGTGTCACCGATGTCCGGCAACACCCGCACGCGGTTCACGGCTGAATGATATTGAGCATCAGAAGTGCGGTAAGAGCGAGGCCCAGGAGGAGACGGTAGACAACAAACACCAGGGTGGTGTTCTTCATCAGATATCTTAGCAACCAGGCGATGGCGGCATAACCGGATATTGCCGCCACAACGGTCGAGACCACGAGGTTAGTGAATCCGAGTGCGAAGACGTCGTCACCGGCCCGCGACATGCCGGCGACCTTCAGCAGCTCGAACATGCCACTGGCAAGCACCGCGGGGATACTAAGCAGGAAGGAGAACCTGGCTGCTGATTCCCGCTGCAGTCCGAGGAACAACCCCGCGGTGATGGTCGTGCCGGAGCGCGATGATCCCGGGATCAGCGCAAGCGCCTGTGCGATTCCGATGATAAGTGCATCTGCCCAGTTCACCTGATGAATTCCCCGCGCATGCCGGGCCACCTTTTCGGCCAACCAGAGGAGTGCGGCAAGGCCCACCAGGCTCGCGACGATGACCAGAAGGCTTTTTGTCAGCGCACCTTCGATCTGATGGCGAAAGAAGAATCCGATAATGGCCACAGGAAGCGTCCCGAACACTATGAGCCATCCTAACCGTGCCTCAGGTGCGGCCGGCTGCGACCAGTTCCCACGCACGCGCTGCCCTGCATCGCGGAACACCGCAATGATCATCTGCAGTATATCGTGACGGAAGTACAGGAGTACAGCGGCCATCGTCCCGAGTTGCATGACAGCAATGAAGGCAGTCCAGGCCTGCGGATGTTCCTCGCTCACAAGGCCGAGAAGCTTTCCGGCAATTGTCAGATGTGCGGTGCTGCTGATCGGCAGGAATTCGGTCAGGCCCTGCACGATTCCGAGAAGTATTGCTTCCAGTAAATTCACGCGATCTCCGCTAGAGTGACATCACACTCATCCAAGAATCGCCAGCAACACACCCGCCGCAATGGCCGTACCGATGACGCCCGCGACATTGGGCCCCATGGCATGCATCAGCAGGTAGTTCTGGGGGTTATACTCCTGACCGATGTTGTGCGAGACACGGGCCGCCATCGGAACGGCTGAGACGCCGGCCGACCCGATCAGTGGATTGACTTTCCCGCCCGTAAGGCGGTACATCACTTTGCCGAGGAGCAGCCCGCCGACCGTGGAGAACCCGAAAGCGACCACGCCCAGCACGATGATCTTCATCGTCTCCCAGCGCAGGAATATGTCCGCCCCCATAGTCATTCCCACACACGTGCCGAGAAAGAACGTCACAATATTGATGAGCTCATTCTGGGCCATATTGGTGAGACGCTCGACCACACCGCTCTCGCGGAGGAGGTTCCCTCCCATAAGCATTCCCAGGAGCGGCGCGGCCGGAGGCACCACAAACACCCCCACGACAGTGACAGCGAGCGGGAATATGATCTTCACTTTGTGGGACACCGGCTTCGGAGTCTCCATGACCACTGTGCGCTCTTTCTCGGTTGTGAGCAACCGCATAATGGGCGGCTGAATGAGCGGAACAAGGGCCATATAGGAGTAGGCAGACACGGCGATTGGTCCGAGGAGGTGCGGGGCAAGTTTGAGCGTCAGGTAGATAGCCGTCGGTCCGTCGGCTCCGCCGATGATGCCGATTGCCGCGGCTTCCTTGAACGTGAAGCCGAGAGCAACGGCAGAAATGAGCGCGACGAAGACCCCACACTGGGCTGCCGCGCCCAGTAGGAACGTTTTGGGATTTGACAGGAGCGGCCCGAAATCGGTCATTGCCCCGATGCCGAGAAAGATCAGAGGCGGAAAAATCTCCAGCTCAATCCCTTTAGAAAGATAGTAATACAGACCGCCTATTTCCGCACCGTGGGGCGGCGTCAACAGCCCATTCCCCGGCAGATTCGCCAGAAACGCTCCGAGCCCGATCGGAAGGAGCAGGAGCGGTTCAAAACCCCGGCGGATCGCTAGATAAATGAGCAGTGATGCAACGGCAAGCATCACCACGTTTCCCCAGGTGAGGGACCAGAACCCCATCGCCGACAGAAATTTCTCCAGGTTCTCGATCATACGGGTTTGCCTATTCGAACGAGAGGAGGATTTGACCCGCCTCGATCTTGTCACCTGGTTTCACTTTGATGGCCTTGATCTTGCCCGTTTGCGGCGATGAAATATTGGTCTTCATCTTCATCGCCTCGAGGACAAAGAGCACGTCATTCTGCTTGACGGCATCCCCTTCCTTGACCGGGATTTCCAGCACGACTCCGTTGATCGGTGATGTCAAGGATTTTTTGTCCGCACCCGCTCCTTTTCCTTTGGGAACGGCAGCCGAAGGCATCGCCAGCGGAGCGGTGGGGGGAGTCACATAACTGTCGACAACACGTGCGGGGGGCCGGAACGGATGCTGCGGTTCCACCAGGTCATCATCCTGCACGATTTCTACATCGACTTCATAACGCTTGCCGTTCACTGTGATCAGCAACTTTTTCATAGAGGCGATTTCCTTCTTGAGATTGCATGAGAAGCCATAATGTTGAGTCGCCCGGTGACAGCCCATGCCGGTTCCGCCGAAGGCGTCAGGAAACGCACGCGGCGGATGGAGACGGGACGCTTGAGCATGGCGGTCGCCGATGCTGCAAGCACAGCAACGATTTCATCGTTTAGATCGATATCCACCTTGCGGGTATCGACCTTTGCCGCGTAGTTCTTGATGCGGCGGGAATTCAGCCGTTCGTCGATGTTTTTCAGGGCCCAGATGAGGCTCGCAAGCACGCTGAGGACAACCAAGGTCACCGACATGCCGACGATCATCAGCAGAAGGCTTTGAAGGACGTTGTCCATGTTTCGGTCTCTGGTTCTTAGAGCGGTATCAATCCGTGTTTTTTCTGCGGACGCTGGTCGCGCTTGTTTCGCAACGATTCCAGGGCGACAGAGAGGTATGCCCGGGTCGCTTTCGGTTCGATGACAGCATCCACCATGCCGCGCTGTGCGGCCTGGTAAGGTGTCGAGAATTCCTGTTTGTACTGGGCGATAAGACGCGCGCGGGCCTCTTTGGGATCAGCGGCACCCTTGAGTTCGCTGCGATACAGGACATTCACGGCGCCCTCGGCACCCATGACGGCGATTTCCGCGGTTGGCCACGCGGCAACCCGGTCTGCACCTAATGCCTTGGCACACATCGCCAGGTAGGCTCCACCATAGGCCTTGCGGACAACCACCGTGATCTTCGGCACGGTGGCGGCGGAGAATGAAAAGAGCATCTTCGCACCATGCCGGATGATGCCACCGAACTCCTGTTCGACCCCGGGTAAGAACCCCGGCACATCCACAAACTGAATGAGCGGAATATTGAACGCATTGCAGAAGCGGATGAAGCGCGATGCTTTATCGGAAGCGTCGATATCGATCGCACCGAACTTCGTCGCCGGCTGGTTCGCCACAACACCCACCACCCTACCGTTGAGCCGCGCAAAGCAGACAATGATGTTCATCGCATAGTGGCTGTGCACTTCAAACAGGGTACCGGGATCGAAAATCCTCTGCAGGATGTCAAACATGTTGTACGGATCTCGGGGATCATCCGGCACCACAGCGTTGAGTGCTTCATCTTCGATCATGGTCAACTCCCCCGTATGCTGCGAGGGAGGGTCTTCGGTATTATTGTTCGGGAGATAGCTGAGAAGCCGTTGCACGATCTCGATGGCGTCAGCATCATCGCGGGCGATGAAGTGGACGTTGCCGCTCTGTGCCGACTGGGCTTCCGCACCCCCAAGGTCTTCCGCACTGATCGACTCCCCCGTTGCCTCGCGGATCACCTCAGGCCCGGCGATGAACAGCTGTCCGATCCCCTTGACCATGACGATGAAATCCGTCAGAGCAGGGGAGTACGCCGCGCCCCCAGCGCACGGGCCGGCAATGATGGAGATTTGCGGGACAACGCCGGAGAGTAGGGTGTTGTGATAGAAGATTCGCCCGTATCCCTGGAGTGAATCAACGCCTTCCTGGATGCGCGCGCCGCCGCTATCATTCAGACCGATCACAGGCAC
>DAINBR010000010.1:0-20215 GCA_036732865.1 Bacteroidota bacterium
ACTTCTGCTCTTCGCCCAGGTGGAACCGGAGGAAACGGCGGACAGCGGGTACGGTTCCGGCAGCCTTCCCCGCCTCTTGCAAAACGTCCTTGATGGTCTTACCCTGGTCTTTGATGAACGTCTGCTCGAGGAGACACACTTCATGATAGAACTTCTCCAGCTTGCCCATCGCAATCCGGTCTATCACCTGCTCCTTCTTCCCCTCGTTCTTTGCCTGCGTGCGGTAGATTTCCAATTCGTGCTCGATCGTCGCCTTGGAGATTTGGTCGCGGCTGATGACCGTCGGGTTCATGGCGGCCACCTGCATTGCGATATCCCGTCCCGCGCCTTTTACCGAGGCATCCAGGGACAATCCGGAGAACTCCACGAGAACGCCGATCTTGTTCCCGAGATGGGTGTACGAACTGACGACGCCGGCGCTTGCTTCCACGATGTCAAAACGGCGCACTTCAATTTTCTCACCGACTTTCGCGAGCAAGTCGTTCAGGTGTTCGATCACTTTCTTGCCGGCGTCAGTAGAGTGACCGTGCAAGGCATCCAGGGACGCCGGACGGTGTTTGGCGACCACTTCCGCGACGAGACCCGCGAACGACACGAAGTCTTCGCTCTTGCCGACGAAGTCGGTTTCACAGTTGACTTCCACAATCACACCCAGCTTGCCGTCCGCGCTCACGCGGGTGACAATCATCCCTTCCTTGGCGGAGCGATCAGCGCGCTTCTGCCCGACCGCCGCACCCTTCTTGCGCAGGTATTCTATTGCACCTTCCATGTCGCCCTTGGAAGCCTCCAGGGCGCGTTTGCAGTCCATCATCCCTGCGCCGGTCTTATCGCGCAGGGTTTTGATCAATTCACTGGTGATGACCATTCCGCCTTTTCTTTCAAGTTTACATACTATGATGCTTTAACGTCAGCCGCGGCATCCTTGCCGCGGTTTTCGGCTTCCGCCGCCTGCTCCATCCGGACCGATGTCGCACGTTGTTTACCCTCCAGCACGGCATCAGCCATCGACTTGCAGATGACCTGTACCGACTTGATGGCATCATCGTTTGCCGGGATCACGTAGTCGATTCCGTCGGGGTCGCAGTTGGTATCCACGACGGCAAACACCGGGATACCAAGCCGCCGGGCTTCTTTTACCGCAATAGCCTCGTTCTTCACGTCCACGACAAAGATTGCTCCGGGCAGGCGCGTCATCTCGACCACGCCGGAAAGCACTTTGTTCAGCTTGTCTTTCTCCCGCACGAGGAAGAGGGCTTCCTTCTTGGTGATCTTGTCGAAGGTCCCGTCGGTCTCCATCTTTTCGATATTGGTCAGCCGCTTCACGCTCTTGCGGATGGTCGTGAAGTTCGTGAGGGAGCCGCCAAGCCAGCGTTCGCTCACGTAGAACTCGCCCGTGCGCAACGCCTCACTCTTGATCACTTCTTTTGCCTGCTTTTTGGTGCCGACAAAGAGGATGCGTTTGCCTTCTGCTGCAACGTTGGCAATCGCATTCGCTGCGTCTTCGAGCAACTGACGCGTTCTCATGAGGTCTATGATGTGGATCCCGTTGCGCTCCATGAAAATGTACGGACGCATCTTGGGATTCCAACGGCGGGTAAGATGACCGAAATGGCAGCCGGCTGCCAGAAGTTCGGCGACTTCGACGCGGGACATAGCGGTGTTCCTTTTTATAGTTGATCTTCTACTCTCTTCACCTTCCGACGGAATCCCGGCATTGCCGGGACACTGCCGTCGAAATCCAAGAGTATGCGTATTTACCGATACAGCAAGTACAGCGCTTAGCGTTTGGAGAACTGAAATCTCTTGCGTGCTTTTTTCTGGCCGTATTTCTTCCGCTCGACCATGCGCGGGTCGCGGGTCAACAGACCCGCAGCGCGCAGCGCGGGTTTGTGGTCCTCGCTCAGATCTACCAGCGCCCGGGCGATGCCCAGCTTAATTGCACCGGCCTGGCCCGTGCTTCCGCCGCCTTCGACATTGATGCGGGCATCGTACTTCCCCGCTGTCTGTGTCGCATCCAGCGGCTTCAGTACATCGGCGCGAAGGGTCTCAATCGGAAAGAACTCCTCGAGCGGACGATGGTTGACGGTGATTTTCCCTGTGCCGGGCAGCAGAATGACCCGGGCGACCGAAGTCTTTCGTCTGCCGACTGCTGTCGATGTGTGTGCGTGCATGCTGCGTTCAGGCTCCTGCCGGAAAAAACGTTACACGGAAAATGGTTGCGGTTGCTGGGCGACGTGCGGATGCTCGGGCCCGGCATACACTTTGAGTTTTTTGAGAATCCTGGCCCCGAGGCGGTTGTGCGGCAACATCCCCTTGATCGCCCGCTCAATGACGCGTTCGGGATTTTTGCGGAGGACATCCTGCAGCTTTTCGTACGTCGCGCCGCCCGGATATCCCGTGTAATGAAAATACTCTTTGAGTTCGGCCCGCTTACCGGTGATCTTCACCTTTGACGCGTTGACGACAACCACAAAATCACCAAGGTCGGCGTTCGGCGTGAATTCCGGCTTGTGCTTGCCGCGCAACAGGCTGGCTACCTTTGTGGCCACACGCCCGAGAGTCTTGCCATCTGCATCCACCAGATGCCACTTCTGCTCTACGTCCTTGGCCGTGAAAAACCGCGTTGTCTTTTCCACGAAAAACACTCCTTGAAAAGGGTATTGACACCGGGGGAAAGCGTTTCAGACTTTAAATTTACGCAATCCGTAGCACTTTGTCAAGAAAATCAGAGGTCAATGTGCATACCGGCGTGGTAGGAACTCCTGACCAGCGGGCCTGATTCGATATGCCGGAAACCCATCGTCTTTCCCCGTTCCCGCAGCATTGCAAACTCTCCGGGCGTCACGTACCGCTCTACCGGCAGGTGCTCCTTCGTGGGCTGTAAATACTGTCCCAGCGTGACAATATCGCACGAAACAGCCCGCAAATCGGACAGAACTTCCAGCACCTCTTCGTTAGTCTCCCCCAAACCCAGCATCAAACCGCTCTTCGTCAGCATCCCCGCGTTCTTTGCCCGATCCAGGAGCTCCAGACTTCGCGCGTACTTTGCCTGCGGCCGCACCGAAGGATACAAGCGGGGAATTGTCTCTGTGTTGTGATTGAGAATATCCGGCTTCGCATCGATGATGGTCTGCAACGCAGCGGCATCCCCCTGGAAGTCCGGAATCAGGACCTCGACCGTCATGCCCGGACGTGCTTCCCGTGCCGCATGGATGGTCGCCGCAAAAACCGAGGCACCGCCGTCCTTGAGTTCGTCCCGGTTCACCGAAGTGATCACCGCGTGACGTACCTCCATGATGCGAATCGCTTCCGCAACCCGCGCCGGTTCTTCAAGGTCGAGGGACTGCGGACGCCCGGTCCTCACCGCACAGAATCCACATGACCGCGTGCACACGTCCCCCAGAATCATGAACGTTGCCGTGCCCGCACTCCAGCACTCCCCCATGTTCGGACAGCGCGCTTCTTCACACACCGTATGCAGCCGGTGCCGGCCCATCAATTCCTTCAGACGGAGATAATTCTGTCCGGAAGGAATCTTCACCTTCAACCATTCCGGCCGCCGCGCTCCAACTCCTACGTAAGCCACGCTCCACACCTCCTCGTCTGCCCCACTAAGATTCTATATCGTCATCGCAGGATCAATGCCCTGCAAGTTCTTCACCAATTGGTCAAGAAACCTTCCGCCCAGGAGGCCATCCACCACCCGGTGATCAAACGACATCGTGAAGTACGCCATCGACCGGATTGCGATCCCGTCGTCGACCGCCACGACTCGCTTCTGGATCATTCCGGTTCCGAGTATGGCAATCTGCGGCTGGTTGATGATCGGCGTACCAATGAGTGTGCCGAAGACCCCGTAATTGGAGATCGTGAATGTGCCTCCCTGGACCTCGTCGGGCTTGAGTTTCCGGGTCCGAGTGCGTTCGACAAGATCGTGCACGGACCGCGCGATCCCGGTGATATCCATGTCCCCCGTATTTTTGATCACCGGAACAATCAGACCGCTATCGGCCGCCACCGCGAGGCCGATGTTGATGGACTTCTTCCGGACAATGGTGGTTCCGTCGATCGAACTGTTTATCAGTGGATACCTTTTCAGCGCTTGCGACACCGCATGGACAATGTAGGGAGTGAACGTCAACTTGAACCCTTCCCGGCGTTCGAATTCTCCTGCGTTCGCGTCCCGGTGACGTACGACAGCTGTCATGTCCACTTCATGCACCGCGGCAACGTGCGGGGAGGTCCGTACGCTGTTCACCATATGTTGCGCCATCTTCTGGACAACGATGCTCATCGGTATGCGCTCAACATCGGAGAACTGCACATCTTCCGGCGGCACTTCCTGTGTCCCGGCCACGCTCGGAACCACTGCGTGTCCCTCTGTCGGGAGCGGCGGGCTCTGCGGTTGCACCGGCGCTGAAGGCGGGGCCTGGGGCTTCACCGCCGGGGTCTGCTGCCGCTTTGCGAGATACGCAAGGAGATCTTTCTTGGAGACGCGTCCTGATTCCCCGGATCCGGGAACTCGTCCGAGTTCCTCAATGGGCAGCCCTTCGGCCCGTGCAATACTCAGAACCAGAGGGGAATAGAATCTTCCTTCCGGATGCACAATCTTCGGGACGACCGGCATTGGGGTTTCCGGCGGGGCGGACGGAGCCGTTGGAACCGCCAAAGCGGACGGAGCCGTAGGAGCCGCCTCGGCGGATGATGCCCTGGCAACAACCGGCGGGGCCTCGACCGGCACCTGCTGCCCCTGGACAGCCTCTGTTTCGAGATAAGCGATCACGGTACGCACAGCCACCGTTTGCTGCTCGCCGACCACGATCTCCGCAAGCACACCGGCGCTCGGTGATGGAATCTCCGAGTCGACTTTGTCTGTGCTGATTTCCAGGAGAGTCTCATCCAGCTTCACCTGATCGCCCACCTTCTTGTGCCACTTGACGATCGTCCCTTCGGTTATGCTCTCACCCATCTGTGGCATGACCACTTCGATCCGTGCCATCATCGGACTCCATGAAGTTGAGAAATGGGTACTCTCAGTACCGCGCGAGCTTTTCCAGCGCCCGCACTACATCTGCTTCCTGTGGAAGCATAGCGTACTCCAGCGGCGGGGCATAGGGCACGGGGGAATCCTTCGCGGCGACCCGGACCACTGGGGCATCGAGCCGCTCAAAGGCCTCCTCCGCGATGATCGCCGCTATCTCGCCGCCAAACCCGCCGGTCAAGGTATCCTCGTGGACGATCAGCACTTTCCCGGTCTTGCGCACAGAAGTCAACACCGTGTCCTTGTCCAGTGGATTCAACGTCCGCAGATCAATCACCTCCACGCTGAGGCCGAGCCGCTCCTCCACCGCGCGTGCCGCATCCAGCGAGCGTTGTACGAGCATGCCCCAGGTGATGACGGTAATGTCATCACCCGCCTTACGGATCTTCGCAATGCCGAACGGCAGCAAATAATCGGAGGCCGGCTCCGGTGAAGATGCAAATCCCTGACGGTACAATCCTTTGTGCTCAAGGAAGAGCACCGGATCGTCTTCGCGGCAGGCAGTCTTCAGAAGTCCCTTTGCGTCGGCTGCCGTCGATGGGAACACCACACGGATACCGGGGATGTGCGTGAAGAATCCGTCGATGGACTGACTATGATAGAGACCGCCGTGGATGTATCCTCCCACAGCCACCCGGATCACCATCGGGCATGACCAGGTGTTGTACGAGCGATACCGCAGCATGGTGATCTCGTCCCGGATCTGCATGAAGGCCGGCCAGATGTAGTCGCCGAACTGGATCTCCACGACCGGCTTGAACGTGCCGCGTACCGCAAGTCCGAATGCCGTCCCGACGATGCTCGCCTCGGCCAGCGGTGAGTTGAACACGCGTTCCTCGCCAAACTTCTCCGTGAGACCTTTTGTGGCGGTGAAGACACCTCCCTTGCCGCGGCCGACGTCTTCGCCGTACACAAGGATACCGGGGTCGCGCTCCAGTTCTTCTGCCAGTGCATGGTTTATGGCGTCCACGAGAACGACCTTCGGACCGGTGTGTTCGGGTTCAACGAAGCCGTCAGGGGGCACGAGGCGTTTGGGGGAATACACGAAACGATCCACCTCGGCGGGATCGGGGACAGGAAGGGTTTCCACTTCTTTCGCGACCCGGTCAATCTCGGCTTGCAGTTCTGTCCTCATCCGCGTCACGTCTTCCGCGGTGAAGATCCCCTTCTCGATCAACAACCGTTCGAAGCGCGGCAACGGGTCCCTGCGCAGGTCCTCTTCCAGATCTCCCGCATCGCGGTATTTCCTCTGATCATCCGATGACGAATGCGCGAGGAGCCGCACCACCTGGGCTTCAATGAGCGTTGGGCCTTCTCCCTTACGGGCGCGGGCGACGGCAGCTCCCGCAACCTGGTACATTGCCGGGTAATCGCATCCATCCACGCAGCGGGCGTCAAGCCCTTCGTACCCCCGTACCATCTTTGCGACCGACCCCCCCGCGACCTGATCGGTCACCGGCACGGAGATCGCGTACTTGTTGTTTTCGATGAGGAAGATCACCGGCAGTCGATCCCGTGCCGCCCAATTCACCGCCTCATGGAACTCCCCTTCGCTGGTTGCTCCTTCTCCGGATGAGACATAGACAACTTCATCCGTCTTTTCGCGAACAGCTCCCATCGCTGTCCCCACCGCCTGCAGATATTGGGTCCCTGTCGGGCTCGATTGGGCGATAATACGGAGCTCCGCCTTGCCGTAATGTCCCATCATGCTGAAGCCATTGCTGCCGGGACCACCCTGGCGGTGCATGGCCTCGCGTATCGTATCGTCAATTGTGTACCCGTACTTGAGGGCAAAAGCAAGATCGCGGTAATAGGGGTATGCCCAGTCATGCCCCGGGCGCATCGCCGCAGCGGTGGCCACCTGTGCTACTTCGTGCCCGGTACAGCCGACATGAAAGAAGGCCTTGCCCTGCTTCAGCAGTACGAGGATCTTTGCATCGATCAAACGGGCGGTGAGCACCGTCTTATAGGCACACAGCATCCTGTCGTTGGAGAGTGTCACTTTCGATCCCAAGTTCCTTGCATGTAGTCTCGTGGACGGTTTTCTGAAACACTCGCGCGCACACACCTAACAGCGCATCCTCGACATCGGCCATCGGGACACGCCGTCCCAGGATTTCTGCCAGGGATGTTACACCCCGTTCAAAAATCCCGCAGGGAATGATATGGCGGAAGCACGACAAATCGGTATTGACATTCAAGGCGAAGCCGTGCATTGTTACCCAGCGGCGGACATGTATTCCGATCGCACATATCTTCTCGCTTCCCACCCAAACGCCAGTGTATCCTTCGACACGTGACGCCGGCACGCCGAAGGTCACAAGCGTCCCGATCACCAGATCTTCGAGCTGGCGGAGGTATCGATGAAGATCCGGTGTGTGCTGCGTCAAATCGAATACAGGGTACCCGACCAGCTGGCCCGGTCCATGGTAGGTGATATCGCCCCCCCGCTCAATCTCAACGACATCCATCCCTTCACGGGAGAGTACATCCGGAGAAGCGAGGAGATGGTCGGCGTTCGCGGTGGTCCCCAGTGTGATCACCGGGTCATGCTCGGTGAGAAGAAGCACGTCGCTGATGTCGCCGGCAATCCGGCGTTCCTGGAGATGACGCTGGAGTGCCCAGCATGCACGGTACGCGGACCGTCCCAATCGCACCACATCGATACCGTGCGCTTCTGTCTGTACGGTCAAATGTTTATCGCCTCGCCGTATGCTGCAGCCGCCGCCTCCATCACTGCCTCGCTCAGTGTCGGGTGAGCATGGATCGTCCGGAAAATGTCCCGCCCTGTTGCTTCCAGCTTCTTTGCGAGCACGAGCTCCGCGATCATTTCCGTTGCCTCTGAACCGAGTATGTGTGCGCCGAGCAGCTCGCCGTATTTTGCATCGAACACGAGTTTGACCATGCCTTCTGTCTCGCCCACCGCGAGCGCCTTCCCCATTGGCCGGAAGGGGCACCGACCAACCTTCACTTCATACCCTTCTGCCACCGCCATCTCTTCGGTGAAGCCCACACTCGCAAGCTGGGGGTGGCAATAGGTACAACCGGGTATGGTGGAGTAGTCCAGCGGCTCGGGGTTGCGGCCGGCAATGCTCTCCACACAAATGACTCCCTCTGCGGAAGCAACATGAGCCAGCCAGGGAGGACCGATCACATCACCGACGGCGAACACGCCCGGAACGGAGGTCTGGTAGTTCTTATCCACGACGATATGCCCCCGTTCCGCTTTCACACCGAGCGATTCAAGCCCGAAGCCTTCCACATTCCCCTGAACGCCGGTGGCCACAAGTGTAACATCTGCTGTCAGCTCTTGCGTTCCCGCGGCATTCTGTACCGTAACGGTGACATTATCGGGCCCGCCGGTCGCGCCTTCCACGCGCGACTCCGTAAGGAACTGGATCCCCTGTTTGCGCAAACTCGATTCCAGCGCCTTGGTCAGTTCCTTGTCCTCGATGGGGAGAATGGTCGGCATCATCTCGACAACGGTGACGTTTGTTCCGATGTCGCAGTAGAACGAGGCGAACTCAACGCCGATTGCACCCGCGCCGATAATCACCATTGAAGCAGGCTGCTCCGGGAGAGCCATGGCTTCCGTGCTGGTAATGATGCGTTTGCGGTCGATGGTTACACCCGGCAGGGAGCGGGGGCGGGCGCCGGTCGCGACAATGATGTGCCGCGCTTTGATCGACGTTGTCTCTTTTCCCTCTGCCCTCACTTCAACCGTTTCAGCGGAGAGAAGGCGCCCCGACCCGCGGATGTGGTCGAGCTTGTTCTTCTTCATCAAATACTCGACGCCCTTGGAGATGCGGTCCGCGATCCCGCGGCTGCGTTTGATCACCTGCGGGAAATCGAGTCGGACATTCTCTACAGAGATCCCCCATTCCCCCGCTGAACGGATCATGCGGTACACTTCTGCGTTGCGGAGTAGGGCTTTGGTAGGAATGCAACCCCAGTTGAGACACACACCACCGAGGCGTTCACGTTCGATGATAGCTGTATGGAGGCCAAGCTGGGCGGCCCGGATTGCAGCAGTATAGCCCCCGGGCCCCCCCCCGAGCACAACGATGTCATACTGTGATTGTGCCATGCGTTCCCCGCGAAGTATGCGTTCAGTTTGAGGTGACGCAATATGCCCAAAGCGGCTCAGAAAATCAACGCAGCGGTGCCAGCTGCGCCTGCCGTTTCAACCCGTACCTCTCGATCTTGTGATACAATGTGACGCGGTCGATATCGAGGATCGTCGCACTGCGGCTGATATTCCATCCGGTTTCACGCAGGATGACTGCAATATGGGCTCGTTCCATATCCTCGAGCCGTTTCCCCGTGGAAAGTGAAACGGAATCCGTATGCAGGATGAGGTGTTCCCGTTCAATCATCGGGCCGCGTGCCACGACCAGGGCGCGCTCAACGACGTTCTGAAGCTCCCGCACGTTGCCGGGCCATTCATATGCCTTGAGTGCAAGCATTGCCTCCGGTGAGAATCCCTGCATCTTGCGGTTCATCGAACGCGCGTACTTGCCCAAAAAGAAGTGGGCGAGTTTTGCCACATCCCCCCGACGCGCCCGCAGCGGCGGGAGCTTGATCTCGAAGACCGTCAGGCGATAGTAGAGATCTTCTCTGAACCGCCCTTCATGCACTGCTTTCTCGAGGTCTTCCTGGCTCGCACAGAGCATCCGGACACTGACGTTGATCGGATCCACACCACCCAGACGGATGATTTGCTTCATCTCCAGTGAACGCAAGAGCTCGGCCTGTGATTTCAGGTCGAGACTCCCGATGTCGTCCAGGAACAACGAACCGCCATCGGCAAGTTCGATCTTCCCCTTCTGCATCTCATGTGCATCCGGATTCGCCCCCGGTTCGTGGCCGAACAATTCGTCCGCCGTGAGAAGCTCGCCGAGAGAACCGCAGTTGAAGGTTATCAGAGGAGAAAAGCGTCGCGCACTTGCCTGGTGAATACCTCGCGCCACAAGCTCCTTGCCTGTTCCATTCTCTCCGGTGATAAGCACTGTGGTCTCGGCCGGCGCCACCGTCTCCACAAGCTCGATCACGCGGCGCATCTCGGCACATTCACCGATGATCGCCGAGCCGGCCGTCAACTCGCTCACGGCGTTGCGCAACCGCTGGTTCTCCAGCTGCAATTGCTGCTGCTCCAGCCCATTGTTGACGATATGGTTGAGGTAGTCCGGATCTATCGGCTTCGTGATGTAGTCGTATGCACCTTCCTTCAAAGCACGCACCGCGGTCTCGACCGTGGCGAACGCCGTCACGATGATGACGACGCACTGGGGATTTATCCTCTTGACGCGCTGCAGGAGTTCCAGACCGTCCATCCCGGGCATTCTGATGTCCGTGAGGACCAGGTTCCACTGTTCAGCCTGGAGCTTCTTCAGCGCCGTGAGTCCATCGGGAGCCGCATCGACCCGGAACCCGTCTTCACGAAACCACTTTGTCAGCGATTCGCGGACAATGAACTCGTCGTCCACGACCAGAATGCCGAGTTCTTCTTTTTTCATACACCGATTCCCAAAGCTGAGGGTGCAAGAGGCTGGAATCACACGGCTTTGCGAATTCACAAATCGTGCCACGGGAATGCCGCAGAAGAGGAGGCGAAAATGGCCCATTTTTCCCACAACTGGGAATAGCTGTTCCCTTTTTCCTCATTTTAGGAAAGGGAAACGGTGGGTTTGTCCGTTTTTCCATTGATTTCCTTGATATTTCGACACATTTGCCCACTGGTTTGTGGCGCAAGTTTTGAGAGTTGAGCGAGTCAGTGCTGTTCAATCCTGCAAGGACCACCTATGAAATTACCGAGTCGACGGGCATTCTTGAAGACTGCTGCCGTGGCCGGCGGAACTGTTGCCGGGCTCAACGCGACCGCGAAGGCAGCTCCAAAGAACGTTCTCTCTCCGGAACGCAATGGCGTCCTCGTGGACACAACGGTGTGTATAGGCTGCAGAAGTTGCGAATACGCGTGCCGCATCGCACATGACCTGCCGTCTCCACCGCTCGAGACGTACGGAGACAAAACGGTCTTCAAAGAGATGCGCCGCCCGGATTCAGGAGCACTCACCGTTGTCAACCGGTACGACAATCCCAAAAAGGCCGATCTTCCCTACTTCGTTAAAGCCCAGTGCATGCACTGTGATCACCCCGCCTGCGTTTCCGCGTGTATCGTGGGCGCATTCTCAAAGCAAGAGAACGGATCGGTGATCTGGGATACGGACATGTGCATCGGCTGCCGGTACTGTATGGTGGCCTGCCCGTTCCAGATCCCTTCATTTGAATACGACAAAGCCATCCAGCCCGAAATCCGGAAGTGCGACTTCTGCATTTCGCGGACGAGCGAGAACAAACTCCCCGCATGCGTGGATGTATGCCCGGTCGAAGCCCTGACCTTCGGCCCGCGCGAAGAGATTATCCGGATCGCCAAGCAACGGTTGACAACGTACGGAGACAGGTACGTTCATCACGTGTACGGCGAGTATGATGCCGGCGGTACAGGATGGGTGTACCTTGCCGGACGCGACTTTGCGGACTTGAAGTTTCCCAAACTCGGCACTTCCCCGGCCCCCGGCGTCTCAGAAGCCATCCAGCACGGCATCTTTGCGTATTTTGTCCCGCCCGTCCTGCTCTATGCAATTCTCGGGGCAATCATGTGGATGACGAAAACCCGGAATGAGGAGGCCTAGGCATGGAAGCGCACATGAAACCTACCCCAATCAAAGCCAGGTTCCTCACGCCCGGAGTACTAGTGTTGATTCTCCTGGCGGTCAATGGCATCGCGTTCCTGGTCGGCCGGTTCTTTTTCGGCATCGGCGCCGTGACCAACCTGAATGACCAGTATCCCTGGGGACTCTGGATAGCTGTTGATGTCGCCGCCGGCGTTGCACTTGCAGCAGGCGGCTTCACCACCGCCGCGCTCGGCCACGTCATGCACCGGGAAGAGTACCACGCTATCATCCGCCCCGCACTATTGACAGCCATGCTGGGCTACACATTCGTCGCCGTCGGCGTCTGCGTGGACATCGGCCGCTGGTATTTTGTCTGGCACCCCCTCATTATGTGGAATGGCTCCTCTGCTCTGTTCGAGGTCGGCATCTGCGTAATGATCTACATGACGGTGCTTTACATCGAATTCATCCCCATCATAACCGAACGATTCATCGGCAAAGTGAACTTCCCAGGTATCCTCGGGAAGCTCAATCGTCCCCTGGACCGGTTGCTCCGCGTGCTCGATCGTGGACTCAACACCACCATGTTCGTCTTCATCATCGCGGGTGTTGTTCTCTCAACGCTCCACCAATCGTCGCTCGGCACCCTGATGGTCATTGCCGGCGCAAAAATGCACCCGCTCTGGTTCACTCCGATCCTCCCGCTGCTCTTCCTTCTCTCCGCCATTGCGGTGGGATTCCCGATGGTCATCTTCGAGTCGACTCTGGCCGCGCGGTCATTCAAGCTCAAGCCCGAAACCGAAATTCTGGGCAAGCTCGGCGGCATGGTCGCGCCGATCCTGGGCGTGTACCTCGCGTTCAAGCTGGGCGATATGTTCATCCGTGAGACGTTCGTCTACCTCGCGGAGCTGAATACGGCAAGCGTGATGTGGACGATCGAAGTAGTGGTGGGCGTCGTCATCCCGTTGCGCATGTTCCTCTCCCCATCCGTGCTCAGGTCGCCTGCGTTGACGTTCACCGCTGCGACACTCGTCGTGTTCGGTGTGGCATTAAATCGGATCAACAACTTCATCATCGCTTATGATCCGCCATATGACTTGCAGGCGTACTTCCCGTCAATAGGAGAGATTTCGGTGACCGTCGGCTTCATCGCACTCCTGACCCTTATGTACAGGGCGTATGTCATGATATTCCCGGTAATCAGCGTGCCGGAAGACCGACCGGCTATCCAAGCGAAATATGCCATTCGATCGGAAAAGTCATGAAACTCTGGATTCATTGTTTCATAGCACTCGCGTTGTTCTCCCTGCCCGCGTCCGGCCAGGGATCCAAATGGGAAAAACATGCGCCGCCGAAGCGTCCGGATGTGCCATGCCAGACGTGCCATTCCTGCCCGAAACCAACAAGAACAGATCCATGCCTCGTGAATTGTCCGCGTGTGCACATGCTCCCCGGCCATCCAACGGGGGAGACAGGCCCGGATGTGTTGCGTATGGGAGACATTGCCAGCGAGTACGGTCCGGTGGTGTTCGCGCACAAGCTGCATGCTGAGATGTCGGAAATGTCGGGGGGGTGCTATGGCTGTCATCACTACAACAGCACCTCCACGGGGATCCTCTCCTGCCGTGAATGCCACCCGAAGTCACGGGCCCGTGCTGACCTCAGCATGCCTGACCTCAAGGGAGCATATCACCGCCAGTGTATGGATTGTCACCGTCAGTGGACACATGCAACAGACTGCAGCGGATGTCACACGATGAAAACTCCGGGGCAGTCCGAAGCAGAGATGATGCGTGCTCGCGCACAGGCCGGCAAAACTCATCCCAAAGTCCCCCTCCCCACAAAGGTGAGCTATGCGACGCGCAATCAGGATGGTTCATTTGTGACGTTCTTCCACGACGACCATGCGACGCGGTTCGGGCTGGAATGTATCAATTGCCACCAGCAGGAAGGGTGTGTGCGTTGCCACGACGTGAACAAAACCAGAGCCGACGACTCCAAGGTGCGGGAAGTCAAGACCCAGCTTTCCATGGAACAGTTGCACGAGCCCTGCTTCACCTGCCATGGTTCGGACAAATGCGAGGCCTGCCATGTCGCAAAGCCAATGGCGGCATTCGACCATGCACGCAGTTCAGGCTGGGCACTGAACCGCTTCCACCGCGATCTCTCCTGTCAGAAGTGTCACGGAGACAAGAAACGCTTCACCAAAGTCGACACGAAATGCACGACCTGTCACAAGGGGTGGACGCCGGCATCGTTCAAGCATCAGATTACAGGTTTGCGGCTGGATGCATCGCATAGTGGGCTGGACTGCGAGTCCTGCCATGCAGAGATGAATTTCGCTGCAGCACCCTCCTGTGCGGGGTGTCACGACGACAAGAGCTATCCGGCGGCCCGGCCGGGCACGATGATCAGCCGCGCACGAACGGTCATCAACAAATGAGACGGTCTCCTGCGCAATGATCCGGCGGATTGGGGTCAGACTCATCCTCGTGGTCGGAATCACGGCAATCGTGATCATCGGGATTATTGCATTCTTCAACATCCGTGCCCTCAACGCGAGTCTGTCGGCGGAGGTGGAACGCCACGCAAACCAATTGACGGAAACGGTAAAGCACAGCACGCGGCTGGATATGCTCCGCAACGAGCGCGAGCGCATACAGGAGACTATCAGCGCAATCGGCATGCAGTCCGGCATCGGCGAGGTGCGGGTTCTGAACAAAGAGGGGAAGGTCATGTTCTCCTCCGTGGCGACTGACGTGGGCACCGTTCTTCCGAAAGAGGTTGCGAATTGCCGCGCCTGCCATGCCAGCACACCTCCGCTGCAGCACCTTGCAATCGACCAGAGAACCCGGTTGCTCCAGCCGGCAGAAGGGACAGACCGGTATCTGGCGGTCATTAATCCGATTTACAACGAAACCTCTTGTTCGTCCGCCGACTGCCACGTCCATCCTGCCGACGTGAAGGTGCTCGGCGTCCTGGATGTGACCATGCCGCTGCATGAAGTGGACCGCCAGATCCGCGACCGTGTGCTGGAGATGCTGCTCTTCGCAGCGGGCGCCTTCGTTGCACTCAGCCTGATCATCTCCTTCTTCGTCCAGCGATGGGTCGCCCGCCCGGTCGCCGAACTCGTGAAGGGGACACAACAGGTCGCCGACGGGAATTTGAGCTACCACATCAGTCGCGAGGGCAATGACGAGCTCGGCCACCTGGGACGCTCGTTCAACAACATGACCGCCAAACTGTCCGAGGCCAGGATGCAACTTTTCCAATCGGACAAGCTTGCGTCCCTTGGACGCCTCGCCGCCGGCGTCGCTCATGAGATCAACAACCCGTTGACCGGCGTGCTGACGTACAGCAGTTTCCTGCTGAAGCGCACACAACATCAGCCGGAGCTGCAGGAAGACCTCAAGGTGATTGTACGGGAAACCATCCGGAGTCGCGAGATCGTCAAGAGCCTGCTCGATTTCGCCCGCCAGACGGTGCCCAAGAAGACCGAAGCCCTAATCAACGATATCATTGACCGCGCCACGACCGTCGTCAGCAACCAGCTGACAATCCGTCACGTCGAGCTGGTCAAGAAAATTGACCCGCAGCTTCCGCCGGTCACGGTGGACGCGAACCAGATCCAGCAAGTTTTTGTAAACCTTATCGTGAATGCGATAGATGCGATGCCTCAGGAGGGCGGCAGGATCACGATCGGCTCTTCAATGCTCAAGCTCTCGCCGCAGGGAACGGCGCATGTCAAGAAGGCTGCGTGCAGCAAACGCCACGCGCTCATCGACCCGGCTGTGAAAATCAACGGACTTTCCTCGATCAGAGTGAAGGTGCGTGCCGGAGACGAAGAAGGCATTCTTCACCTGGATCCCCTGTACGGCCGCCACCAGCATATGACCAGTATCCCACTCTCCGCCGGCCAGGAGATGGCGGTGCAGTGTCCCGAGTGCGGCGTCTCGCTGATGGATACTCAGGTCCGCTGCCCGAAATGCGCCGCCGCAACATTCTGGATCGAAGTGGCGGGACAGGGCAAGTGGGAATCCTGCAGCCGCTTCGGGTGCGACTGGCAGCGTTGGGAGTCGGTGGAAAGAGACGGGGTACGCGAATACGCGGAGATTACCGTGTCCGACACGGGATGCGGCATCTCACGCGAGGAGCTTCCCAAGATATTCGAGCCGTTCTTCTCTACGAAGGGACAGAAAGGCACCGGCCTGGGGCTTTCCGTTATCTGGGGCATCGTGGACAACCACAACGGGACAATCACTGTGGAGAGCGAACCGAAAAAGGGCACGACATTTCGCATCCGTCTTCCCCTGCAGCAGCCACGGTAAACATGCATGAAGCCGCACACGGACATCCTGGTGATCGACGATGAACAGGTCATTCTTGACGCGGTGACGAAGATTTGCACGTCGGAAGGATACCGAGTCGTCACCTCCCTCGATGCGGAATCCGCCGTCCCGTTGCTTGACCAACAGTCATTCGGCGTCATCCTGTGCGATGTCATGATGCCCGGAATGGACGGATTCTCATTTCTCAAGATTGCCCTGGGCAAGGCGCCGGAAACGCCCGTCATCATGGCCACCGGGTTTTCCACCGTCGAGAATGCCGTGCAGTCGCTCACTGTCGGGGCGACGGACTACATTCCGAAACCTTTCACATTCGATGAACTGAAGTCGGCAATCCAGCGCGCTGTGCGTTTCCGGCGCATCCGCGAGGAGCAGTCACGCATTGTCTCCGGCACGATGGATGACGGGACGCTTGTGGTCCCCTGCCCGCCGAAGTACCGGCGCCTGGGTCACAGCAGCTGGGTATGCCTGCAAAACGACGGTACAGCACTCGTCGGGGTCACTCACCTCTTCGTGCGGACTATAGAACAGCCCACGGGGGTGGAGACCGTCAACCCCGACGGCGAGATCATCCAGGGGACCGTGTGCGCCCAGATCCAGACGTTCGACGGGCTTCTCCATCCGGTGCTTTCTCCGATTTCCGGACGGGTGGTGGACGTGAACTCGGAATTGAAAACCTTCCCGGCGATCATTGAGAAGGACCCATATTTCGCCGGGTGGTTGTACCGCGCCATCCCGACGGACGTTGAATATGAACTCGCGCGCCTGCAGCCATGCGGCTCTGATCCATTGACGTGATCAACTAAGGAGAGACCTCCCATGTTACTGTTTGTTATCGCTGTTATTGTCTTCGTCATAGCGGACATCCTCATCCGCGTGGTGTCACGACGGATGCAGGAGAACAAGCTGCGGAAAGAACGCGAAAGTGTACTCTCCGTCAGCCTCTCGCTGGACTTTACCCGCGAAGCAAAGAGTCTGAAGAGGGCGGAGGTCGACCAGCCGAAGGCCCGCATCCTCTGCGTCGACGACGAAGAAGTGATCCTCGACAGCTTCCGGAAAATTCTGGTGCTCGACGGCTACTCGGTCGACACGGTACAGACGGGCCAGGAAGCCCTCGGCCTCCTGCAGTCCCACCACTACGACTTCGTGTTCACCGACCTCAAGATGCCGGCGATGGACGGTGTGGAGGTCACGAAGTCGGTGAAGCACATACGCCCGGATATCGACGTGGTGATCATCACCGGCTACGCCACGGTCGAGACGGCGGTCGAATGCATGAAGCACGGCGCCATGGATTACGTTCAAAAACCGTTCACCGAAGATGAACTCCTCGCGTTCGTGAAGAAAATTCTTTTGAAACGTCAGGACCGGATTGAGAAACAACTGAAACCGAAAGTCCACATTACTCATGTGGCGACCCTGGAGGGGATCGGCAGCAACGAGTTCGCCATCCCCGGAGGCGTCTTCATCGCGGAGGGGCATACGTGGGCTTCCACCTTCGAAGACGGAACGGTCCGCATTGGCATCGACGACTTCGCCCGGAGGTTGATCGGCGCGGTGCACACCATCGAACTCCCGAACCTGGGAATGACGGTGCAACGCGGCGCACCCCTCTTCACTGTGCGCCAGGGTAAACACTCCATACCTTTCTTTGCCCCGGTCTCGGGAAAAGTGATTCAGGTGAACGGCTCGCTCTCGAAACACCCCGAGGATCTGCAGACGACACCCTACGCGGAACATTGGATGTGCGTCCTCGACGCTGACCATCTGGACGTGGAGATCCCTTCGTTGAAAATCGGGAAGTCGGCAGTCGCGTTTTTCCAGGAAGAAATCGAACGTTTGACGGCATTAACCGCCAAGATGAACCGGCGCAACCCCGACGGCAGCACATCGCCGGTCGGCGGCGAGGTGTATGCCGGCTTGCTCCAGGATATGGATGACCGGGACTATGAGATGGTCGTCGGAGAGTTTTTCCGGCGCTAGCCCGCAGATCCAGAACCGGGCACGCCGAGGTCGAACGACCCGCACCCGGCTGATGTCAGTAAATTCCAAGTCCCTAACTTCGTAGTTGAGGAAAACATGTCAGAATACGTCAGCAAACTTATTGCACACGTGAAAGCGAAAAACCCGGCGGAACCCGAATTTCACCAGGCGGTGGAAGAGGTGGCCCAATCGCTCGAACTCGTTCTCGAACGGCATCCGGAATACCGCAGCGCAAAAATCCTCGAGCGCATGGTCGAGCCTGAACGGCTGGTCATGTTCCGTGTTCCCTGGATGGACGACCAGGGAGAAGTGCACATCAACCGCGGGTTCAGGATTCAGATGAACAGCGCGATCGGACCGTACAAAGGCGGTCTGCGCTTCCATCCTTCCGTGACTCTCGGCATCTTGAAGTTCCTGGCCTTCGAACAGGTGTTCAAGAACAGTCTGACGTCCCTTCCGATGGGCGGGGGTAAAGGTGGATCTGATTTTGATCCCAAAGGGAAAAGTGACAGCGAAGTCATGCGCTTCTGCCAGAGCTTCATGACCGAGTTATGGCGTCATATCGGCCCGGACACTGACGTTCCCGCCGGCGATATAGGAGTCGGCTCGAGGGAGATCGGATACCTGTTCGGACAGTACAAGCGTCTGACCCGCGAATTTTCAGGCGTTCTGACAGGAAAAGGCCTGAATTGGGGTGGCTCTCTCATCCGTCCGCAAGCAACAGGCTATGGCGTGGTGTACTTCGCAGAGGAGATGCTCAAGACGAAGGGACAATCTTTTGCAGGTAAGACCGTCGCCGTGTCAGGGTTCGGCAACGTCGCCTGGGGCGCCGTGGAAAAGGCCACCCAACTGGGCGGGAAAGTTGTGACCATTTCGGGTCCGGATGGGTTCGTCTATGACAAGGACGGCATCAAGGGCGAGAAGATCCAGTATATGCTCGAGATGCGGGCGAGCGCCCGCGACTGCGTGAAGGATTACGCGGACAAGTTCAAGGTAGAGTTCCACGCGGGGCAGCGTCCGTGGAATGTGAAGGCGGACATCGCACTTCCCTGTGCCACGCAGAATGAACTGAATGCGGATAACGCGAGATCACTCATCCAGAACGGCTGCATGTGCATTTGCGAAGGTGCCAACATGCCCACAACGCTGGACGGAGTGAAGATCTTCCTTGATGCGCACGTGCTCTACTCTCCCGGGAAGGCATCCAACGCAGGCGGCGTGGCAACCTCCGGCCTTGAGATGAGCCAGAACAGTATGCGCCTACCCTGGTCAAAGGAGGAGGTGGACCAGCGTCTTCATGAGATCATGAAGAACATACATAGCACCTGTTTGAATACAGCAGAGAAATTCGGCACGCCGGGCAACTATGTCACCGGCGCCAACATTGCCGGGTTCCTCAAAGTCGCCGATGCAATGATGGACCAGGGGTTGGTGTGACCCAACCCTTCACAGGGTGGCCTGCAGGGTCACCCTGTGATTGCTGTTACTTCGCCGGAAACCGCCGGTACCCCGCCCCCGACACCGTCCGCGATTCCATCCCCGCGGTCCACTCCAGTCCCAGTTGACTCAAGAATGCCCCTTCATGGAATGCCACGTGCATCGCCGGGTCCATCCCGTCAATCCGGCGGAAGAGCCCCCTGGTATCCGGCGGAAACATCTCCCAGTCTTCCTGTTCTGTCACATACTCGTCAGGCACGGTGCGAATCGACCGGCAGCTTTCATGCATGAGGTTCACGGCAAGCGTCTGCGCCCGCGCGACCGCCGGTGTGCAGATCACCGCCGCTTCACCGCTAATGGCCTCTACCAGATTCTTGAACGCATCGTACCGCCAGAGTGCGTGGCTCCGGTTATCGAACAATTCCAGATGCCCGTCGTCGTGACGGACGGTTGTACACCCTTCGTCTGTCAGCCAGTAGACGCGGCCGTTATCTGCGGCAATGTGCATTACCGGACCAGTCGGGGCACCGCCGGCATGTGTCACAAGTATGCGGACCCTGACCCCATCGACGGTCGTGATATGACATTGCACGGTATCCGCGCTTTCAATGCGATGGGCGCGCCAGAGCTCGGCCCGGACACTCTCAGGCGATGACGCCTCCGCTGCTCCTGGAGAGGCAAGGTACAATGTGTTCATCACATAATGGGAGTGCGCGTTGTTGGCCGGACTGTCA
>DAINBR010000011.1:0-12116 GCA_036732865.1 Bacteroidota bacterium
TCTCGCCCGATACCGCTGAGTCGATGGCTTTGAAGATGTCTCTTTTGCCGGCATTCTTCAGCACGTACCCGCTTGCACCGGCGCGAAGAATTTGATACGCGTATTCTTCATCTTCGTGCACCGTCAGTATCACTACCTTCACTTCGGGGAGACGCTCCTTGATGATCTTCGTGGCCGCGATGCCATCGAGGTTTGGCATGGAGATGTCCATGATCACCACATCCGGCTTTGTCTTCTCGGTCATCCGCACGGCTTCTTCACCATCCGCCGCTTCTCCCACGATTGAGAAGTCCGGCGACGTACGCAGGAGCGCCCGGAGCCCACTCCGCACCACATCATGATCATCAGCAAGGAGAATCCTGGTTTTGGGCATTGTGATCCTTTGTGATAATCCAAATGCTGAACACGTGCCGTCGTTGCGGGACCTAGTCTTCACTCCCCACAGGAAGTATCACGGTGACCGTCGTGCCCCGATCAGGACCGCTGTCGACGGCGAACGATCCGCCCAGCAGCTCCGCACGCTCTCGCATGCCCAGCATTCCGAAGCCATGCCCTTCGGCACGCATGCCGGCCATGTCATTTTCTTCAATCCCGTGTCCGTTGTCGTGGATGCGAAGTTCCAGCGATGCGTTCTGCTTGGAGAGTTGAATTTCCACTGCTGTGGCGTGTGCGTGTTTGGCAATATTCGCCAATGCTTCCTGGCAAATGCGGTAGAGGGCGATTTCTGAGTCACCACGGAGATCCGTCGGGATGCCTTCCGTGCAATGAACGCGGGCGGTAATGTCCTGGCGCTTTTCAAAATCCTTCGCCAGGAGCCGGAGTGCCGTCGCAAGGCCGAAGTCATCAAGCACGCTCGGACGGAGGTTTGAGGAGATCCTCCGCACCTCCGCGATCGACCGGTCCAGTTCCTCCCGCACATCCCGCAGCTGCCTCGCCATCTTGCGGTCGCCCGGTGCACCTTCTTCCTCCAACACTTCCACACGGAATTTCATTCCGCTGAGCCGCTGGCAGAGGTCATCGTGAAGCTCCCGTGATATCCGGGCCCGCTCTGCTTCCTGTGCCCGTTGCATGGATGACGCAAAACGCCTGAGTCCTGCATTCCGCTCTTGTTCTGCCTTCTCGACCTGCTCAACCATAGCGTTGAACCTTTCACCCACAAGATGCAGTTCGTCCCTTCCGGTAAGATGCACCTTCTGCGACAGGTCTCCTTTTCCAACTTTTTCCATTACGGACATTAAGTGTGCCAGCGGTTTGGTGATGCTGCGCGTCGTCCAGATCCCCGCAAGAATCCCAAAAATCAGGCTGACGCCCAACACTCCGAGAATAGTGTTGTTCCTCGTGCGTCCTGCGACGAGAAGATCGTCCTTCACACGGGCCAGGTTGAGCTCCGTTCGTGTTTGCACCCGCTTGCTGAGCGTTGACGCCAGGCTGTGATAGGATTCCATGAAAGCATCAAGGTGAGACCGCCGGATCTTCTCCGACTCAATGAGCGCGCGCGCAAGTCGCAGTTCGTCAGCGGATCGCTGCTGCAGCTCCGCGGCCCAGCGTTTCTCCTCGGCGGAGAGCAGCACAACCTGGTGGACACTCAGGAACTCGGAGAACTGCTTCTCCGCGATGCTCAGCTGGTCTGTGAATTTGCTATCCCCTGTCAATAGGTAGTTACCCAGATTCTTTGCCAGTGCGTTCATCTGCACCTGCATGCCGAGTGCAACCTGGAGCCGGCGGTAGGCGATGGGGTCGTTTACACTGATCGAACGGAGTACGCGGTCAGATAGCAGTGCATCAATAGCCTGGAGCTCATCACGCAGCGCATTCAGATCCCGCACTTGTACGTCACGCGCACGCACCTGCTCGAGCGCCGCATCGTGAAAATTGACGATTGAATCCTGCAGGTCTGACCTCAACCCGGCCAGGCGCGCAAGTGCCACGACGCCCGTTCCGTCCTTCCGGCTGCTGTCGAGCATTTTCGGGTCCCGCTCTATCGCACTGAGCAACCGGCGGTCTCCCGTGGCAGAGTAGGCGAGTGTGGCGAAGGCGGTTTCGGCGAGGTAGTTTTCGATGGCATAGACCGCGGAGTTGACAGGCTCCCGCACTTGCGTCAACTCTTCCAGCTTATCGTTCACCGCGCTCGTTTGCGTGAACGACACAAGGCCGATCAACACGCAAAGTGCAAGCAGCACACCGACGCCCAACCCGAGTTTCGCTCCGATGGTCAGCATTTTCTCATGCCTCCGTTCTCACACAAAGGAACGCAAAGAATGGGAAAAACCCAACACTCCACACAACATCAAGCCCCGGCAAGCACCGGGGCTCATTGAAATTGACATCAAACAGAGGCACAAAATGGCCTGCATCATTTCAGGGGAATGTTTACGTCAGCCTTGGGCGGCCTCCTTCGACCCATAGATCATCCCATGGAACTTGTTGTATAGCCATGCAAAGAAGGCTCCGATAAGGAAACCCTCAATGAAGCCGCCAACCAGTCCAATGATGACGCCAAGGAAGCTTCGCTGGAGGAACGGCAGGAAATTGGCGTAGTACTGATAGGTCAGCCCGGCCCCAAATGCGATCGAATAGATCGTTCCAAGGCAATAGGCCAACCCTAACAGCACCCCAAACGCCATTCCGTATGCCCGCACGCGGAGTTTCATATGGTCCTCCTTGTTGTGTGTGTTCTACGAGGGTGGGTTACACTTCGATGCTGATGCATCTCCTTTCGCGCTCAAAGCTAATTAGTACTCCGGGCAATGTCAATTATGGAAAAGAATGTCAAGAGAAAATAGTCCCCTTGTTTCGGCCCCGGTTTCCGCATGTACCCATAGCGCCGCGGATCTTCCGGGTTTGAAGAGTTTGAATATTCTTCGTACCCTATGGCAACTGAATCTCGAACCCGGAGGATGATTATGAACACCGCCACACACGCCGCAGCCGCCGCAGTCGCCCAGGCCATCAAAGCCTCGGGCGCCATCGTGAAGATTTCCCCTGAAGGCTTCAAGGCATTGCTCCAGCGTGCCAAAGAACCTCTGGTCATTGTCTCCCAGGGCGGCCTGATTTCGAAGAAGTTTGAGTATTTGATGGGTTACAAGGGACTTGTCTTCTTCACGAGCTCGAAGGAACAGTTTGGCTTTACGTCAGGTGTGGAGATCGTCACCGTCGAGAAGATCTGGATACCGGGGTGAGAGAGCCCATCGATCCTGTGGCCCGGTACGTTCCTCTCATTCTTCGCCTATTGCTCTACGTTTTCCTTACCTGGTTCCTCATAGAGGCCATCCCGATCTTCTACTCGTATGATCCAAACGAATCCTGGCCACGTCTCATCTGGATATTCCGCACTTTCACATTCCTCCCTCTTCATGAAGGGGGGCACATTCTCTTCATCCTCTTCGGCAGAACACTCCACGCACTGGGTGGATCATTCTGGCAAATCGTTTTTCCGCTGCTCTGGTTCATCATTGCATTGAAACAGCGGTCGCAGGTCGCCCCCTTCCCTCTTTTCTGGGTGGGCGAAAACATGATGGATGTGAGTCTCTACATCCGTGATTCACAAGACATGATACTGCCGCTGCTCGGCGGGCACAAATCGGGGCACGACTGGCATTACCTGCTGACCAGGTGGGACCTGATTGACTCCTGTCAGGAGATAGCAGATGTCATGTATTTCACGGGGGTGATCATTTCCATTGTGGCGATTGTCGGCGGGATTGTCTGGGCATTCGTGGCGTTCTATCGATCAGGGATGCCCCCACACGTCCTTGCGAGGCCCGAAGGGCCGAAGCAACCTTAACCATTCTCCCCCGCGAGCCGTGCAATCTGCAGCAGATAGAACCGCAGCCGGTCCTGTTGTACCGGATTCAGCGCCTGCTCTTCGATCGACGCGATCCGTTCCACTTCCTTCATCGCCCGGATAATCGTTGCGGGCACCTCCAGCTGACCTTCCGCAGCGATGTTCAGATATTCCACCGCAGCAGCAAGGAACTGCCGCATTTCGTCATCGCCACGCGTTACCCGAAAATACGACATGAGCGCCGAAGGCAAACGCACATCGCGCGGCGCCAACTGGAAATCACGCCGCTGAAGTTTCGACGAAATCGAAAAGAGCGCCACGGCCAGCTCAACAAACGACTCGACACGCTGGAAGACCGGGCGCTCCAGCAACGACCATGCACGCGACCGCCAGAACCGGATCTCCTCCGGAATCCTGAGCAATCCGCCCACATCTTTCAACCAAACCTGATCGATTGATCCATCAATCATCTTCCGCAAATGCTGTAGGTCCGTGTTGAACAAATCCGGCTGCAATAACACCGCCAGATCCGGGCGAAGTGTAGGAAGCAGAGCGGCTTTGAAGCCAGCCGGTTCGAAGAAGTCGACCACATCGATGCCGTGTCTGCGCAACAACTCCTGCTGGAACAGAGGAATGTACTTCGCCATTGCATCCACGTCCTCACGCAGCGCCAGGAGGGCGGAATTGCCCGCAGGGAATGCCCGCTCCAGTATCTGCAGGTGCTCAACGGCATGATAGAGCCGCAGCGTATGGAGGATTTCGTAGACTGGCAGATGTGGAAGAATCCGGTCCGCCAAAAACGTCTCCGGATCTCCTTCCACCGATTCGCGGTGTGCGAAGGCATCCAGCGCGCGGAAGAGTCCGACGGTCAGCTGGTTGATTCCTAAAACCGCCGTCTGCGCCTGATTATGCGCGATTGCGCGCAGGAGACTCCCATACCGCGCAAACGGGATGGTCTCTGCAATCCGCTCGAGGATCCGGTTGCCCTCTTCTTTGGCCGATTGTCCGGGACGCACACTGGGCCGGTCGCGGAGCGGTGGGGTTGTCCGCGCTATGAAATACGAAATAACATGCAGGCCCACCACATCTTCCTCGCGGCCATACAGGATCTGCCGGAAATTCGCCGTCAGCACTTCCAGGAAACCATCCAGTGCCTTGCTCTGCGCCCCAATAGTAAGCCGTTCAAGCGTTTGCTCTCCGCGCCTTGTGCTCTTGAAACGGCTCTGCGCAAACTCCTCGCAGGCCCGGACAAGGTCACCGCGGTGTTTCTGTTGTTGTTTGGAGATGTGATGCAGCAGCTGTGTCAGTTCATGCACCGGAATGTGCCGTATTCGCTCGGCAATCGCACTCTGGAATGTGCGCAGGTCTCCGCCCGAAAATACGCCCTGCATCGGTGTGGTTGCATAAAGCGTACTCTTCCGCGTTGACGCCCGCAGCTCCCCGGCAAACCGCCGGGATGAGTTTTCAGATTGTGTAAACGCCGGCATGCCGCTCAGCTCACCGTAGTAGCCTCCTTGCCGCTGCATAGGTTCACCGCTTCCCATCTTCAGCTGCACGTGATCGGCAAGCCCCCGTTCGCCTAGCCAGTGCATGAGATCGAACTTCGCCTGCCGGTATATCCTCGCGCCTGGGGTCTGACCCACATTCTGACTCAGGTCGGAACCTGCAACAAACACTTCGGCGATCATCTCTCCAAAACGGTCACGGGTCTCCTGGTTCAACCTCCTGCTTTGAAGCGCATGCTCCCACAGTTTATTCAGATACCCCGTCAAGCCACGCACCGCTTCCACATCTTCGAAAAGCGGGATCAGCCATACTGAAGGGAGCACGAGGTCGGGGTGATCGCGAAGCGCGTGTTCGCGCCGGGCATGGAACTTTCGATCCAGGGCAATCAGGGCCTCCGGCCGTGAGGACATGCTCACCTGGAGTCCCAGCACGAGTCCCGGATTGCCATACTCTGCTCCGATCTCATTGATCTCGGTGATATTGAATACTGTGGTATCGATGGCGAACTGGTCCTGCGCTGTCACCATGTTCTGCTGAATGCGCGGCGTGATCACAATGCGCTGCAGGAGATCACGATAGAGCACCGCCTCGCGCAGAAGCGCCGGATCGCCGATATTCCGTTGTATTGCAGGTATCAGCCCGTGCAACTCCTTGCGGAGCCGTTTGTTGAGACTCCCGTAGTACTCCAGTGCCTCGCGCCGTTTCCGGCGCAACTCCAGCATGCGCCGTTCCAACCTATCGTTGTGATGCCAGAGCGTGGTAACCGGATCACTGGCTACGTGAAGCGACATGCCAATGCGCCGCAAGGCTCCCGCTTGAGCATAGAACGGCAGAATCCCGCGGTAGCGCCGTTCAAGCTGGTGCGTCAGCCCGGTGATTTCGTTGAGCAACTCATTGAAGTGGCGGGACTTCGCCTGCAGCCGCTCCATTTCGCCCTGCAATTCCGTCGAAATCCCCACCGTCCCGTCCCGTTCCATAAGCATCCTGAGCAGGCGTGACATCCGATGGACATTCTGCATCAGTACGGACCCGACAAGGTTGTGCCCTTGTCCGGAGGGACGATTGCTCCCGTCCCAGTCTCCCCAGAACGAAAGAAACGTCAGCGGCAATCCCGCACCTTCGATCTCTCCACACAGCTCTGCGGCAATATGGGCGTCCAGATCAATGATGATTTCGTCAGCTTCTCCGCTTGAGGTGATTGCGACATTGAGGCCGAGAAATTCATTAACAAGGTCGCGGGCCACCCGGGAGAGCTGTGCGTGCGATGCCTCCCCGCCGCGTATCATGTCGTGCAGTATCGCATCAAAGGAAGCTTCAGCCCGGATGGAGTACATCTGTGTCGGATGCACTGTACGATCGAACAACCGGTGTCTGAATGCTTCCTCCCGGCGCTTCAGTGAATCCTTGTAGAATTCTCTCTCCAGGGTGCGCGCGAGTGTCTTGCCATTGTCATTCCTCGCAAGCGCGCAATATTCTTCAGCGAGGGCCAGGCGGTCAATGTAGCGCTGACGGAACACCGCAATACGTGCAGGCAAGAATTCCTTCAGCAACAGCTGCCGCGCGTGCTCTTCGTGCAGGTCCTCCCGGAGAGGAGTACGGATTGATGACGCTTCCTTCTCAACGAGGCCGGTGAGTAGGCCTTCCAGAGCATTCCATGAGTGTGTTGCGTGATCCGCAGGGACCTTCGTACGTTTGGAGGTATAGGAGGTGCGCCGGTACTGCGCCGACTCTTCGGCGATGATGCGATTGAGATCAATGAGCACACGGCGCGTCTTGTTCTGCAGGACCATCGCCGGATCCGTGCCGCCGAGCGTCAACCGGAATGCCTTTCTGCCGGTGTCGAAGCCCTTCTCGGTTCTCGCAAATGTCGAAAGCGGGACCATTCCAATTCCCTGCCGTGCAAGCCCCGAACCGACCCAATCAAGCGACAGACCTGCCGGGAGTTTGTCGATGATCATCAGGGGATACATGCTTCCTGTGGGGGGCTCAATGTGAATGCCGAACGGATTCCTGTCGGCGGGGAGGTTGCGCAGTGCCGAGGTCAAGGCCTCCATCCGTTCATACAGGAGAGTGTTCCTCAGCCGCCAGTACGCTCGTGTCGTCTCCAGGGAATTGCGGTAGAAGAGATAGGAGAGGAGAATCGCCCCAGTGTTCGGCCTTACAGTGGAGAGGATCGTGCAGAATCGCTCGCGAAGGGCTGCATCCCTGATCTCAACGATCGAGAGACGAGCACCAGCCATACAATCGGTTTTCGACATCGAGTGCACGGTGATAAGCCGGCTTGCCTCCTGTGAGGTGACGCCGCCCGTTGCGACCAGTTCATCCGCTATCTGACGCAATGTCGGGATTTCGGGCAGGTCAGCGACCGGCGCCACGTTCTGGTAGGAGAGATCGTCAATGACGGTGATCCCTCTTCCCAGCAAGTTCCGCAGGAGCTCTTTGACGGTGGCAATCCTGAAGACCCTGCCGGTGGCGTTGTGCGGGTTGTTCAGGACTACTGCACCGTGATCGCGCCAAGATGCATCGCCGCGCAGGCGGTCCTCCACCGCAATCACAATGCCATCTCCGTCCAGTCCAAGTTCCGGCGTGAGAGGTACCGCGTACGTCGCCGGGAAGCAATGCTCATATGTCCAGCTCAGGTCGGGCATCACCACATCGGTGATTCCGCAATGAAAGCCCAGCAGACTCAACGCCGTCCGTGCTGAGCCGCTCACCACAACGCAGCTGTGCCGGTCATACTCCGGGTGGTGCCGGGCAAAAGCCGAGATCAAGGACTGCTCCAAATCGGCATGCCACCGCGGATCATCAACGTTAGCCGCCAGGGCGTTCAGAAGTCCGCGCGGGTCATACTGCAGGAAGTGATCGGCAGGCAGGTTAGGCATGTGCGCGGGAATAGTTGCCAGAATGCGGCTGACCCGTGCATCTAGTCCTGCCAGTGCAGCGGTGAGCCGTTGCTCGTGTGCGGTTAGCACCGACTCGACTTTGCTTCCGATCCGCCCACCTGCCCGCACGAGCGCTTGTTCCCGGCCTCTGTTGAATGCCAGGGGTTCAAGCGGAGCCTCGACGGTGAGCGGTATGCGATATGGTACGGCGATTTCGTGGGGTTGATGATCCAGCAAGTACGTGAGCAGTTCCACTTCCGACGCGGACGGGGTCCCTTTCAGTTGAAAATGCAGAGTCTCAAGCAGCTGGAGGTACTCAGCATTTCCAGCGACAAAGACAATCGAGAGGTTAGCGAACCGGGGCGAAAAGATAGCCGGCGTAAGAAACCGGACCACCCGGTCAATCAGTCGGGCCTCTCGGCCGAGAGAGAGGTGATTGGGCGCATCATTCACTTCGACAAAAAAGACGGGCGACGCAAGACTAAGCTGTCGGAGTGACCGGCGAGTCTCCTCGTTGGTGACCGCACCAAGAACAAGAAACACCGGCCGGGATGGCGCCTCTGCCACGACCGTACGAATATGTGTCAGGGCATCGTGTTCATCATCCGGAAGCGTCTCAAACTCCAGTCCATTGAAAGACCGTACGTGCGGCGGGAGGTCAACATGAAACAGCAGGACTCTCGCGGGCAGTGTCGCAAGAAATGCTGAGAGCGCATGGAAGAACACGCGAAGTGTCTCGATGCGACCCCCGGACGCCAGTATGATTTCGCGGCGCTCCGAGGCCTTGCCGGTGTCATATACAAGAGGCTCCTGTTGCTGCTGGAGCCAGTTGCTGAATGCCAGTACCAGCGCGGGAGGTGTTGCACGCGTAAAACCGCCGCGGGGAAGATACGGTGCGCTCCTGCGGACCAGATTTACCAGCAGATCAAACATAGGCCGGTCCGTGTCGGCCCAGTCCAACGCCTGCATCATCCTCTCGGGGAACTCATCCGTGAGCTCCTCGTCACGTATGTCAAGTCCGGTAACCGCCCGAAGGTATGCTGATGAGAGGCGTGTCTCCTGCACGGGGTTGCCGATGTGAAAATTCACACGATCTTCAGGAGGGACGGACGCCGCTGCTGTGGTTTCACTGATCTCGGAGACCTTCGCAGCTCTCGTGGGCTTAAGTCGGAACGCTGAATGCAGAGCAGGGGTGGTTGTGGCCATGAGAACCGTACAATATTTTACTTCTTGTTGGTCTTTCGGTACGCCTCAATGGCGCCCTGCACGAATGTGTGGAACATCGCCAGCAAATCAGTCCCCTGCATTGTTTCCCCCGGAGAGAGCGACACCACCGTGCGTGCGTTCTTCAACGACTGGCTTGCCTCTGCGAGACGTGCCGCCTGGGGTGTCAGCAGCAGAAGTTCGGGGCTCTCCTTCAGCAATCGCATTTCTTCCTTTTCAAATTCAAGCTGTTTCTTCTTCAGCCCAAGTTCGTGTGTCGTCCGTGCTTCGGCGAGCATGGCGTCACGTTCAAATTCGGACTTCTTGAGATCGTAACGTTTTAATGCGAGTCCATGTTCGAGGAGTGCAACCTCTTCATCCGCCTTCACACGCGCCCTGGCTTCGGTAATGCGGGCTTGCTGGTTCAATGTTTCCGTTTGCTCGAGAATCCGCGCGTGCTCGCGTTGACGCATCGCTTCGGCAATCTGTGTGTTCACCGGCTCAAATGAAGTGATGGCGAGGTTCACGATTTCCAGCCCAAGTGCACTATTGATGTCTTTGAACCTTTGTTGGAGATGTATACGGAGGCCGTCAGACGTCAGCTCTTCGATCCCTCTCGCTTCCGTATATTCTTTTGCATACCCCAGGAGGAGTGTTTCGAGTTCCTTGCCGGCCCTCGCGACGGAGCCAGCGGTCCAGCCACCGGCGCGGACGAGCGACGCGAGGTGGCTCATCGAAGCAGCCACGGTCACGGCAATCTTGAAGCGCACATCCAGGTTTCCTTTTGCGGATCCTTCGATGGTTTGCGTAAACGAATGTGCGGTGCGTGTGATGGGTGTGCTGAAATGCCGGGGGTAGAAGCGTCCCCTCCGGATGCCGACGCCGTCATGTGTTTCATACACCACGATCTGATCGGGTTTGCGGAACCGGTACTCGAAGAGCACTGCCGCTATGATGAGCGCGCCAATGATCAGGACGAATTCCATGGGTAATCCTCCTAGGGGAGCTAAATAATAGCCGATCTGGCATCAAATCGCAAATGTTCCTGCGTGTGCCAATTCCGGTGCCACCAGGCAACTTCGCGAGGAACACTCTTCAGCTATTAAGCGACTTCAGTGGCTGAGCCTGTGCAAAGACCGACCACGCTTCGCGGCCTTGAAAATCGCATCAAACATGGGACGGGTGAGCTTGCCTGTGAACGTGTTTTGCTGGCTGGGGTGATATGAGGCTATGAACGTCAGATCGCCGAAATCGTATCTGGCACCATGGGCAAATCGCGGCATGCGGGAGACGGTAATGCGACCGGTTTCGCCATAGGCTCTGATCGCCGCCTCGAATCCTACCTTTCCCAGGCCAACTACAACTCTGACGTTTTTCAGAAATGCCAACTCCTGAACAAGAAATGAGCGGCACGATGAAATTTCGGTCGCGGTGGGTTTGTTCTGGGGAGGAGCACAACGGAGTGTGGCGGTGATGTAGCAATCCTTCAACCGGAGTCCGTCTTCGCGGTGCACGGACTCCGGTTGATTGGCAAAGCCTGCATGGTGGAGGGCACGGAAGAGCCAGTTGCCGCTCTCGTCGCCAGTGAACATCCTTCCGGTGCGGTTCCCCCCGTGGGCCGCGGGAGCAAGACCCACGAGGAGCAACCATGCGTCAGGATCACCGAAGCCGGTGAGCGGTCTCCCCCAGTACTCTTCGCGGTCGAATCGACGCACCTTCTCAGCCGCGGTCAACTCGCGCCATGCAACCAGCCGGGGGCAGAGGCGACACACAACTATCTTTCTATTCAGCAGATCAATCGTCAATTGTCAATATCAGATTGCCGGTGCTTTTCCCAGCACATCGTCAACAGTAATATTCTTTAGCGGGCCAAGCTTCATTGCCGCCACCTTCGACTCGATTTCTTTCCTGTCTCCAACGAGTACTATCGCCATCCTTTCCGGATCCAGATACTTCTTCGCCACCCGTTCGACATCAGCCTTCGTGACGGCCAGAATATTGCTGATGTAACTGTTGTAGTAGTTTTCTGGGAGTCCATAGATTGCCAGCTCTTCGAGTTTCCCTGCAATCTCCCCCACGGTCTGGAAATCGGCCGGGAACCCGAGTGCAACATAATTCTTTGCGCGGTCCACCTCCTCCTGTGGGATCGGTTGGAGAATCCTGTCGAGTTCCTTCATGAATTCCATCAGGGCGGAGTCAGTCTTTGCCGTGTGTACGGAGGATCCGGCGACGAATGGTCCCGCCAGCTTGCGGAAACCGAACGAAGAGCTCGCACCGTAAGTATAGCCATGCTCTTCGCGGAGGTTCTGGTTCAACCGGGAGCTGAATGAACCGCCGAGGATCGTATTCATCACGACTATCGCGTAGTAGTCATCCGTCATGCGGGGAACACCGATGCACCCCATTCTGATCTCCGTCTGGGCTGCTCCCGGCTTGTCCACAAGCGTCACCGTCCGTTTCTGAACCTGCGCAATGGCAGGAAGCGATGGCTGGGGCACCGGTCCTTTTTGCCATCCGCCAAATGCCGCTTCAAGCCTGGGCTTCATCATCGACACCGTGACATCACCCACGATCACAAGAACAGCATTATTGGGCCGGTAATACGTTTCGTGGAACTTACGCAGATCATCCACACTCAGAGCGCGGATTGCCTTCTCATCGCCAATGGCAGTGCGTCCGTACGGGTGATCCAGTGAATAGAGTACGCGAGAGAAAAGCGCAGACGCCTGAGCACGCGCTTC
>DAINBR010000011.1:12126-20212 GCA_036732865.1 Bacteroidota bacterium
CAGGGCGTGGTCGTGCTGGCGCTGACGGCGGGCATCTTCGTATTCGCGCTGGATGGCGTAGGCGTTGAGCACGCGCTTCATCGCGCCAGGAGAGGAGGGTCGTGAGACGATCCTTGCGGTGCCGTTCCAACTCGGCAGATGCAAATGTCGGCCGCTGAGCGGCATCGGCGTGCAGGGCCAGCGCCGAGTCGAGTTTGGAGACAGGCGTATGCAGACTCACCGATGATGTATGCTGCCCGGCAGATCCGTAGAGTGATGCGCCGAGGTAGTCCACCGCATCGGCGAAGGTAAGGGCATCTCGCGATCCCGCGCCGTCGGTGAGCATGGTCGCCACCATTGACGCCAATCCTGTCTTTCCAGCGGGGTCATTCACAGCACCGGAATATATTACAAGGTTCATCTGCACGAGCGGGACTTGGTGTTTCTCAAGCAACACCACCGGTAGACCGTTTGACAAAGTGAAGTGCTGAACCGGCGCCATTGAAAACGAAGGCGGTGGGCCGACAGTGGGCGGTGACGAGCGATCGGGTTTCTGGGCTACGGTTTCTTCCGCAAACAGCAGTGCGACTGCCAGAAGAGCACTATTGCCGATTGCCCGGTGCCTATTGCCTATTGCCCAGTACCTATTGCCTATGCTCTTCATAATCACTTCCTCTCCTTTCCCGGCATCGCGGCGAGTTCTTTCTTTCCCTGCGGAACGACGCTCAATACAACCCGGTTATCCTCATGCAGATACTTTGCCGCCGCGGTTTGCACGTCGCCCGGATCAAGCGCCTTGTAGCGTGAAAAGTCTTCCTGAAAGTAGTCAGGATTGCCGGTCTGTGTGAAATACCCGTTTAGCAGGTCCACTTTTCCGCCGAAACCACCCACCGATTCAAGCCGCCCGAGGAACGACGCCTCGTACTGATTCACTGCGCGTTCGAGTTCTCTTTTCCCGGGTGCAGCGGTCTGGAGCGCGTGCAACTCCTCCCGGATCACCTTTTCCAGTTCACTCAGCGTATGACCTGCACGCGCCGTGGCTACGATCTGAAACGAAGACCCGAGCTGGCGGGATCCCTGATAGGCATACACATCCTGGGCAATCTGCAGATCGTACACCAGGCGTTTGTAGAGCCGGGAGTTTTTTCCGTTGGCCAGGACACTTGCCACCATATCCAGTTCTGCATCCCCCGGTGCAAAGAGCGCGGGAGAAAGCCACGCCATGTAGAGGCGCGGCAGGGAGACTCTGTCTTCAAGGATGACGCGTTTTTCCCGCTCGATGAAGGCAACGGGTGCGTCCGGCGGCGGGACAGGGGGACCTGAAGGTATCTCACCGAACCATTTTTCAACAAGGGCCCGAGTCTTCACCGGATCGATATCTCCCCCGATGCAGAGGCTCGCATTATTCGGACCGTAGTACTTCCTGAAGAAATCCACCACGTCTTCATAGCTTGCCGCACTGAGATCTTCCATCGAACCAATTGTCGGCCAGTGGTATGGATGATCCGGCGGGTAGAGATTTTCCACGAGAGTCAGATCGGCCATACCGTAAGGCCGGTTCTCATATGATTGTCGTCTCTCATTTTTCACAACGTCTCGTTGCCCGTCGACTTTCGAAGGAGACATCGCCTGCACCAGGAATCCCATCCGGTCCGAATCGAGAAAGAGCGGCAGTTCCAACGCGTTGCTGGGGACATTCTCCCAGTAGTTCGTGCGGTCTGAGTTGGTCGAGCCGTTGTTGTCCCCTCCCACCTGTTCCAGCCACTGATCGAACTTTCCCTCCGGCACGTGGGCTGAGCCTTCGAACATCAGATGTTCGAAGAGATGGGCAAAACCAGTCCGTCCGGGTTTTTCGCGTCCCGAACCGACGTGGTAATAGACATTCACGCTGACGATAGGCGTAGAATGATCCTCATGGAGGATCACCGTAAGCCCGTTGGGAAGCGTAAATCGCTGATATGGCACTGAAATCCTCGTGTCGGCTGCCGTTGCGACGGCGGCACAGAGGAAAAGGGCCAGCAGAGCGCGTTTCATGCGGGGTCCCTTGATCTGTTTTGGTTATGACCTGCGTGTTGAAATAAGAACTGATCATCTATATACGAAATTTCAGGCAATCAGGTTCCAGAATAATTTTGGAATGGGTCGGAAAAGGCGTCTGTGCAATGTAGTAACCAGGTGAAGGAGACATCCACCATCCTCAAGAGGCCACCATGGACACCGACCAGACCCGCATACAGCGGTCGCTGAATGAACAAAAGAAGAAGGAACTTGAGAAACTCTACGGAGCGAGGTTTTCCAACACTCCTAACGGTATTCCACCCGAGGCCGAAGGCGAATGGCTCGACTACGTCACCGAGTTCGAACGCCAATACGCCGAAAATGGACAGACAACCGTAAGGGAATTCGTGGGAAGCCCGCAACTGCGTCCGCTCGCAGCCGTTCCGCCGGATGAACTCCCGTCTGCCACGGAAGCTCTCATGGACCTCCTGTTTGACAATAACATCCAGGTGCACTTCGACCGGGAGGTGAGCGATGCGGAGGTCTACCGTTTTGTCACCGAGGAGCTCTTCAGGGAGAAGATGGACAACATTCGCATCGAGCAGATGATGCACACGTTTGTGTACGATCATTTCCATCCTGATGAGGTTTCGCGTGTGCGGCGCGATGCAGAGTTCTTACTCAACGCGCTCTTCTTCCGAGACCGCCGCATGATATGGCAAATGCTCAGCAAGAAAGAGGTGAAGGATTTCGCGGGAAAGAAGATCCCGCCTGAGCTATTCATGCTCACACTCAACGAGATCTACACAAAGGTCGAATCGTTCACGTCGCACCTGATGGAAGTGACCTCCTGCGACGTGAATATACCTCGCGCAGAGGTTACTGTTTCATTGACATGGGCCGGGATCGCGGCGGCCACGAAAAAGCCGGTTGGCGCTTCAGGCACCGCCTCCGTGCAGTTTGTGCAGAGTCCGGCGGGTGGATGGGATGTCGCGGGGGTGAGGATACCCGGCTGGGCGTAGAAGAACAGGCTCCCAATACTCGGAATAGACCCGTCAATCTCGATTTGCACCCGGCCTCAGGCACGGCCAGGAACAGCCTCACCTGCTGGTGTCTTCTGGACAGGCTGGCCTGCAAATACCCTCAGGGCAGACTCACTTGCGGGGGTCTTCTGGGCAGGCCGGCTTGCGGACCCATTGATCGTCGGGTTGTACTGCGGAACCAACTTGTGAAAAAGACCCATTACCATCGATATTGACTCTTGTTGAGACTCTTCAATTAGTGTCGAAACGTTTCTCCGCAATAAGGAGGCTTGTGACAGGGTATCTTCCTGATCAGCAGCATAATGCGTTCGACAGACCATAATCTTATCATGCTGTGTTGCTTCCACGCGATCAGTCTCGTAGAACAGCTCCTCAAACAGCTTCTCTCCGGGTAACAAACCTGTAATCTTGATCCCAATATCTTCCTCCGTGTACCCACTAAGGCGGATCAGGTCCCTTGCCACATCGATCACCTTGATCTGCTCACCCATGTCCAGTACAAACAGCTCTCCACCTTCTCCCATCGTCGCCGCCTGAAGGATGAGTTGTACCGCTTCTGGGATTGTCATGAAGTAGCGTGTAACGTTCGGATCGGTCACTGTCACCGGCCCGCCGATCGCAATCTGCCGCTTGAACAGTGGCACGACACTACCCCGGCTGCCAAGCACATTTCCGAACCGAACGGTGACAAAAGCCTTCTTCGAGCGCTTCGCCACGTCTTGCACAACCAGTTCGGCGATACGTTTGGTCACGCCCATCACACTTGTCGGGTTCACCGCTTTGTCGCTGGATACCATCACGAACCGGGGCACATTGTACTTCTCCGCAAGCTCCACCAGGTTCCGGGTGCCCAGGATGTTGTTTGAAACCGCCTCCGGAATATTCTCCTGCATCAGGTGGACATGCTTGTGGGCCGCAGCATGGAACACGATATCAGGCTGAAGTCGTACAAACACCCTTTCCATTCGCTCACGATCCCGGATGTCAGCTATCAACGGCGTAATCTTTGTTTCCTGCACAGGGGATTCCGAAAGCTCCTTCAAGATCTGAAAGATGGAGGTTTCGCCGTGTCCCAACAGAATGAGTTCCGCGGGGCGGAATGCGGCGATCTGCCGGCACAATTCGCTTCCAATCGACCCTCCGGCTCCTGTAACAAGCACGCGTCTGCCGGCAAGCATTTGCATCACCGATGAGGTCTCGGTCGTAACGATCCCTCTCCGCAGCAAATCTTCGAGTTGGACGTCACGAACCTGGTCGACCTTCGCCGTTCCCCGTATGATATCAAAGAGAGCGGGGATCGTTTTGTATGGAACACGCGCGGTCCGGCAGCTTTGCACCACATCACGTACAACCTTTCCGGCCACTGCGGGCATTGCAATGATCACTTCATTTGCCTTCATGAACCCGAGGACTTCAGGCAGATCGGCGAGTGTTCCACACACCGGGACACCGGAGATGTGTCTCCCTTGTTTCAGCCGGTCGTCATCCACGAAACCGACAGGTTTAATGCCCAAATGCATGTTGCGCGTGAGCTCTTTAGCTGTCATAGCACCGGCCACACCGGCACCGACGATGATCACTCGCCGTCGTTTTTCCGAGACATCACCACGGTGCGACAACATGAACGCGATCCGGATGGTGACGCGACTCCCGGTGATCCAGAGAACCGTGAGTAATGCACTAACGATTGGTAGTGACAGCGGCAACTCTTCCGGAAGGAGGTGAAACGGGTACAATAGGGCATACGACACAGCGATTTCCAGCGCGGTACCGGCAAACAACGCGATCAGAAGCATCATCATCTCGTGCGCGCTGGCATACGCCCAGAACTGATCATAAAGTGCGGTGCCGTAGTATGCAAAGAGCTTCAGGCAGATCATGACAACGCTGTACATGAACAACGCCGTGTTGAAGAAATCAGGGATGTAGATATCCTCCAACCGGATCATCATTGCGACTGACGGGATGAGTGCCAGTCCAATCACGTCGAAACCGAGCAGGTATCGGTTACGCATGCGTGCAAAGATTTTCAGGTACTGTTTCATATGTTCTGCCGTTCCGGACTTTCGATAATTACCGCCCGTTCGCCGCATTCCGGGCAAAACAGGGCAGACAAAACGAATTCATAGAAATTGGATTCAGCGATAGAACTGACCACCACCATTGACTACTCCGTTACAATCTCTTTCGCCCATGCGCGTTCTGTCATGTACCAGTTCACGAGAGCATGCACTCCCGACTCGAATCCCGTTGTTGGCTCCCAGCCGAGCTTGGTTCGCGCCTTCGTTATATCCGCCCATGTAGCAGTGACATCCGCAGCGTGCATAGGGCGATACACCAATCGGGCCTTCTTGCCCACAAGATCTTCAATAAGCCGGATCGCATCCAGCAGAACCACGGGACCATCTGAACCGAGATTGACGATGTTGTATCCTGATTGACTGAGGCAGGCAATGGTTCCACTTGCGATGTCATCGACAAACGTGAAATCCCTTGACTGCAGGCCGTCACCGTACACCGTCACGGGCCGCTCCTCGGCAATCCACTGCACAAAACGGAACAGACTCATATCCGGACGTCCGCCGGGACCATAGACGGTGAAGTAGCGCGGGATGGCGACGTTGATCCCGTACAAATGATGATAGGTATAGCAAAGGGCCTCAGCTCCCTTTTTGGATGCGGCGTATGGTGAGAGGGGCTTGTTCGTATCCGCATCCTCTTTAAATGGACGCGGATTGTGCGCACCATAGAGGCTTGACGTCGAGGCGAGCAGGAATTTCGTTACGGAGAATTCCCGGCAGAGCTCCAGCAATGTCACGGTGCCGGTCATGTTTGTTTCGACATACACCCAGGGGTTCTCGACCGATTGCCGGACGCCTGCGCGGGCCGCCAGATTGAAGACGCCGGCTGGTTTACGTTCAAACAATGAGCGCATTGTCGTGCGATCATTAATATCACATTGCGTAAATTCAAAACCCCTGAGTTCTCTCAAACCACGCAGCCGCCACTCTTTGAGACGTACGTCATATGCGTCGTTCAGGGTATCGACACCGAGCACAATATGACCAGACTGGATGAGTTGTTCACTGACTTTGGAGGCGATGAAGCCTGCTGCTCCGGTGACGATGTATGTTGCCAATATTTGTTTCTCCAATGTGGAAGATCAGCGACGGGGTCGTGCACCGTCCACGGCCATCATGCCTGAAAAACAAGCGGGTGTTTTTCGAGGACTACATGGCGCGTGTCGACAATAAGTGTTTTCAATGCGGGGAAATCCACCTTCCGGTATTCATCGTGCCCCGTCGCGATAAGGATAAGGTCATAACCGTTCTCAAGCGGCTTCGACTGTCTCCCTGCGTAGCATGAGAACTCCCGCGACGGCCGGATGACCGGAACATACGGGTCGTTGTAGGACACGATAGCACCGTGTGCCTCAAGTTTTTCCATAAGGTGATACGAGGGAGACTCCCGATCGTCATCTACATTGGGTTTGTAGGCCAACCCGGCAATAAGAACCTTCGCCCCCTTGAGTGGCTTGCCATGTTCGTTCAACACTTCCATCACTCGCATCACGACGAAGTCGGGCATACTGGTGTTTACTTCTCCGGCCAGCTCAATGAACTTTGTATTCGCACCAAACTCCCGCGCTTTCCAGGTAAGATAGAAGGGATCGATCGGGATACAATGGCCGCCGAGTCCGGGCCCCGGGTAAAACGGCATGAACCCGAAGGGCTTAGTCTTTGCCGCTTCGATCACCTCCCAGACATCGATTCCCATTCGCATGAATGTCATCTTCAGTTCATTCACAAGGGCGATGTTCACGGCACGGAATGTGTTCTCGACGAGTTTTGTGGCCTCGGCCGCCCGCGTAGAGGAGACAGGCACAGTGCTCACGATCACCTGGCGATACAACGCATCAACCACAGCCAACCCGTCGGGCGACGTGGCCCCGACCACTTTGGGAATGGTTTCTGTGACATAGTCAGTTCTGCTCGGATCTTCACGTTCCGGGGAAAAGCCGACGTAGAAATCCCTGTCTGCCTTCAGTCCGTTCTTTTCGAGAATCGGAAGCATCACTTCATCGGTCGTGCCGGGATAGGTGGACGATTCGAGGACAAAGACCTGACCCCTGCGCACGTACGGTGCAAGGCTTTCAGCGGTAGCGACTATGAACGACACATCGGGCTCGCGGTTCTTGCTGAGAGGTGTGGGAACGGCGATCAGGATGGCATCACATATGCTCGAGCGGGAGAAGTCGGTCGTGGCGTTCAGCCGGCCGGTTTTTACACCGGCGAGGATACGGGACGCGGGGATATGCTTGATATACGACTCGCCTTTCATAAGCGCAGTCGTCTTCTTGGCATCGATATCGAGTCCGATAGTCCGGAAGCCCTTCTCAATGAATGTGAGAAGCAGCGGCAGACCGACATAACCCAGACCTACGATCCCTACGACAGCCTCTTTCCGTTCGATTTTGTCAATCAGTTCTTTTTTCATTGTTTGTTCGAAGTTGTGATGGTGTTTTGATTGAGACTGGAACTTCGCTGTCGACAGTTAGCACGTGTGAGCCCGGCTTAGTGCCGTGTTTCAGAGACTTCACTTCTGCTGCTTCCGAAAGATACTGTCAAAACCATTCAAAAGACAAATGTCACACCGTGGGAATCACAGAAGAGCTTCAAGGTGACCTAAGGACGTTGTGAACGACAATCTGCTTTGTGAGAGACGCCCGATTCTTCAAGGACCGTGCTCTCCACGTTCGCCCGGTCCACAAATAGAGCAACCCAACTATGTTCTCGATCCGTTGCCTACTGTAGAGCATCCTCTCCCGCGTGATTGCCCGGATTTGTTCCTGAATTCTGGTGCGCAATTGTTCACATTCCGTTCGCCGGGCCGGCGCACTGGAGCTCAGAATACCGACATCTCCTTCAAATGCTTCATAATATGATTTTCTCAGACCAAGCTGACGGTCTCTCTCTATCAGATCGTCTTCACCGGAAAGGTGCCTTTCTGGCCTGTCAAGCCTGTACCTTATAACAGGAATATCCTTGCAAACGATCCCTCCTGAC
>DAINBR010000012.1:0-19310 GCA_036732865.1 Bacteroidota bacterium
CGGGGAGGGCATCAATCCGCGGATTGTGCCCCCGCCTCAGACTGTGCTCAGGCTGAAGCGGGGGACCCACCATCCACAACCCGTCAATTATCCTGCCTATTCCAGCGGTCGGATGCGGATATTGCCGCCGGAGGTGTGAGCGTAAATGAGCGGCCCGCCGCCGTTTATCGTCCCTTTGATCGACGTTTCCTTGATCTTTCCGGAAACGGTCACCGGAAGATCACACTCGACATCCCCTCCGCTGGTGGAGGCGTCGATGTTTGCCGCACTGGTCTTGGCAATTTGCACATCCACGTTTCCCCCGGAAGTTTGGGCATGCACGCCCTTGTTCGCCCCACGTACCTTCACGGTCACATTCCCGCCCGAGGTCTCCGCACGCGCCTTTCCCTCCACTTCCGCAACTGTGACGTTGCCACCCGAGGTTTCTCCTTCGACGTCACCGGTCACTGATCTCACGTGCACATCGCCGCCGGAGGTCCCTGCACGCACATTGCCCTTGATGGACTCAGCGCGAATGTTGCCTCCCGAGGTGTGCACGTCGATTTCACCCTCGACTTTTTCCACGCGTATGTCACCACCGGAAGTCTTGCCTTCCACGCGGCCTTGGGTTTCCTTCACTGCCAGATCCCCCCCCGACGTGGCCAGATGCAGGTTGTACGTGTGTGGCACGGTGATGGTGAACCTGGCATTCACATCATACGACCGGAAGATTTTGAATCCCCCGCGATTGCTTTTCCCCTTTACGTCAACACCACTGGATGTCTGCGTCGCATCGATCTCGAACTCATCCAGGTCTTTCTGCCGTCCCTCCATCTCCACGACAATGCTGACTTCATTGGTGCTCGTGCCGGTCACGTTGACCGACCCGAGATCCGTGCTGACCGCCAGCGTTCCGCCGGGGGTCACCTGGAACTTCTTCTCAAAACGCCGGTTTGCGGCGATACTGTCAATAGACGCGATGGCTGACAGCACGCAGAGGAATATTACCAGTCGATATGAGGACATAGCTGTACCTCCTTTTTGTCGGGAAATCCCCCGGGGAGAAATCATCTTCTTGTTTAGACGCGTTTTGGCCCCGAAAGGTTGCGCGCTTTTTTTGCTTTTCCTGCCCCTTTTTCCTACCTTGGTCAACCTGTCAGACATTACTTGCCGAATGAACATGTCCCGTTTTTCTCTCCTGCTCACGGTTGCGGTGATTGCAGCGAGTTGTTCTCAGGACCAATCCCGCACCAGCACTCCCGGCCAGCAAAGAACAGCCAGCACGCCCATGCCCGTTATTCCTGAATTTGTCGGATCCCGCGCCTTCGATCTCCTGGTACAGCAAACATCCTTCGGACCTCGCAATCCCGGCTCAGCCGGGCATCACGGATGTCTGCAATTTCTGGTCTCGTTCCTCACATCAAAAGCCGATAATGTACGTACGCAAGAATTCACCCATGCAGGCTATGATGGCGAGACCCTCCGCCTGACCAATATCATCGCGTCGTTTCAGCCCGCATCTGCGTCCCGGATACTCCTGTGCGCACACTGGGATACACGCCCGCGCGCCGAACGGGACCCGGACAAAACGAGACGGGACCAGCCCATACTGGGCGCCAATGACGGGGCAAGCGGGGTAGCCGTCCTTCTCGAAATCGCGGCGCTCATGAAAACCACGCCTCCCCCCATTGGAGTAGACATCGTCCTGTTCGATGGGGAAGACTACGGAAACGAGGGCGATCTCAGCAAGTATTTGCTCGGATCTCGATATTTCTCCCGGACCGCGCCGACGAATTACCAGCCCCGGTACGGCATACTTGTCGATATGGTCGGGGATGCTGATCTTGAAATTCCTAAGGAACCACAATCCGTTCGATCAGCGCCGGATGTCGTGAGAAACGTGTGGGACATTGCACGGGAACTGGGGATCACGCAGTTCTCCGACAGGATCGGCGACGAAATCATCGACGATCATATCCCGCTCAATGAGGCAGGGATCAAGACCATCGACATCATCGACTTTGCCTACCCCGACCAATCACACCGTTACTGGCACACGCACAACGACCTCCCGGAACAGTGCAGCAGCGAGAGTCTCGGTGCTGTGGGCACAGTGCTGACGACTGTCATCTACCGGAGCGCGCCGTAGGAACTGCGGCGCACATCCCGGACCGCGGCCGATGCCTCCCGGTTATATCGAAATAGCCATTCACGCTGATGCGGAGCTCTTTGATCGCCTCGCTGCATTGCTGGGTCAGATCGGCATTGAAGGGTTCTGGGAAGACGGCGCGATCTTGAAATGTTACATCGGGGCGCAGCTCTGGTCTCCATCCATGCTGGCAGAGATCAACGGCGTGGTGGAGTTGATCCACAACGCGGGCGGCACGTTCCTCCCCATGATTACTGTCACTCCGATTGAGAACATCGATTGGAACGCCGAGTGGGAGAAGACTATCAAGCCGATCCGGGTGGGCCGTCGATTCGTGATCTCCCCCTCATGGCACCCCTCCGGAGCAAGTCCCCGGGACTTCGTGCTGACCATTGACCCAAAGATGTCGTTCGGCACGGGGTATCACGAGACAACGCGTCTTGTCCTCCGACTGCTGGAAGATACTGTGCGTCCGGGTAACCGGGTGCTTGACATAGGTACCGGTACCGGAATCCTGGCGATTGCGGCGCTTATGCTTGGTGCTGCCTCTGCCGTGGGGATTGATATCGACGAATGGTCGGCAATGAATGCGAGGGAGAATGCGTGGGTCAACGGCGTCGCCGACCGGTTCACCATCCTACAGGCGACGCTGGCAGACCTCCCGGCCGGACAATTTGATCTCGTAGTCGCGAATATCCAACGGACCGTGCTTGTCCCCCTCATGCCCCGGATGATCCAACGCCTTGGCCCTTCAGGACATCTGATCCTGTCCGGATTGCTCCGCGAAGATGAAGAGGAAGTCGCCCGATCCGCGTCTGCAGCCGGTGGCCGCATCCTTTCACGATCTGCCGAGAACGAATGGACAGCCCTGTTGCTGCAATCAACGTAGCAACCGATGGTGCGCCCCCGCGCTTCCCACAGAGGGGTTGCAATGCAGACCGCCGACCCCGGTCAACTGTACCTCATCCGCCGTACTGTGTCGTTTAGCGCTGTCATGACCCTCTCGCAATCCTCCGGACTACTCATCCTGCCAAACGAAAAACGGACTGCCGCTGCCGCAGTCGCAGGAGACCTTCCCATTGCCAGGAGAACATGAGACGGCTGGACGCTGCCCGAGGTACAGGCCGAACCGCTTGAGGCAGAGATTCCGGCGAGGTCGAGATTTACAACCAGCATCTCTCCTTCCATCGGCAAGCGTGCGCTGTCGAACGAGAAATTCAGAATGGTGGGAAGACGCTCGGGGGCTGTGGAGTTCACAATGACTTCCGGAAATTCCTTTCTCACTCTCCCCTCCAACTCATTCCTTATTGCAGCCAGCCGGAGGACGTCCCCCGCCATGGATTCCACTGCCAATTCCGCCGCCCTCGCAAAACCGACTGCCAGTGCAACGTTCTCCGTGCCAGGTCGCCTGCCCCGTTCCTGTCCACCGCCATACAGGACCGGGCTCCAGGGAGTGCCGCTCCGTATGTAGAGCGCGCCGATGCCCTTGGGACCGTATACTTTGTGCGCTGTGAGAGTCATGAAATCGGTGCCGAGCCCATTGACATCCACGGGGACTTTACCCAGACACTGGACGGCGTCCGTGTGAAGCAACGCTCCCGCTTCATGCACAGGTCCGAAAATGTGGCGGAGTGGCGTGAGTGCACCTACTTCATTGTTCCCGTACATGAGGGACACCAGCAGCGGATTTTTCTTGAGTGCAGAATTCAGTGCGTCGCGCTCTACGATGCCGTGACGGTCAACCGGGAGGACTGTGACGGGATAGCCGGTCCGCCCGATCTCTTCGCATGGGGAAAGCACGGCATGGTGCTCCGCCGCAGCCGTCACGATTCCCCGGCGGCCGTTTGCCGGTGCGGCGCGGAGAGCGCCTGCAATCGCCGCGTTGTCGGATTCCGTGCCCCCGCTTGTGAATACCACCTCACCCGGTTGCGCACCGATACAACGTGCGAGGGACGCCCGTGCCGCCTCAAGCGCCGCCTTTGCTTCCCGGCCCGCGGCATGGATCGATGACGCATTCCCGTAGATCCTGCTGAAGTAAGGTTCCATCGCTTCCAGCACCCGCAGATCGACTGGGGTTGTGGCAGCGTAGTCACAATATATCCTGTCCATGAAAAGCTTCCTGATTCAGTTCAGGGATCGATCATTTCCAATGGTCCGCAAGCCCCGGACGTCATTCGCTATGCACAATCATCTCAGGACGATGAGCCTCTTCGCTTGCACCCGGCTGCCCTCCCCGCTTCTTGGGTCACGGCCCGGCGCGAGGCGCAGAGGGCGGCCCTGCAATATGTAGCAATAGACTCCGCTTGCCAGACCCGAAACGTCAAAGCGAACAGTGTACCGCCCCGGCTCCTTTGGCTCGTTCACCAGCACAGCCACCTCCCGCCCCAGCAGATCATACACACGAAGAGTCGCGAATTGCGGTTCCACAATCGAAAACTGTATGGTCGTCGCCGGGTTGCAGGGGTTGGGATAGCAGTTCTCCAGCCGTGCCGCAACCGGTGCCTCACGGTCGTGCACCGCGATACTGGAGAAACCGGAAGCGCGGGCAAGCACGACGTTTGACCAATTCGACAGCTTCCCCCCCTTGTCGTGCACCCTCACGCGGAACGCAACCGTGCGGGAACCCGCCGAGTCGTAGTGAAAATTCCGGTCGATCCATCGCGTTACCGGCCCCTGATAGACCGTTTCCCAGCTCTCGTTTCCTGTCTTTCGCTGCAATGTCGACGACGCAAAATCGGCCTCCAGCGGCTGTCCATCACTCCACTCCGTTCCCCAGGCAAGGGGGAGGACGCCGGGCAGACTGTCGGTGTACAACGGGTCGATGCCCAGATACCTCCGCGCCGGAGCAGAAGCAAGGGGATCTGACGAGGAGCGGACGACTGCCACCCCATTGGTGACTCTGAGAACTTCGAGTGTGAACGTCGTGGGTTGACCGCTCCAGCCATTACTGCTGGGATTGCTGTATGGTGAAAATACCGTACTGGATGACGTGTCGTAGGCTCCCGAGAATGATTCCCCGCCGAAGAAAACTCCGCACTCGACGGATCCGGTGTCTCCTTTGAACGCATGCATCCAATTGACAGCGCTGGATTGCGTGGGGATTTGATCGCGGTGAGAATCTCCGGCAACAACCCGGGGACTTCCACGGCTGAATACCGGCACTTCCTGGCCGAAGCATGCCGAATTCGTGCCAACCTGTTCCCATTCCCAGTTACCATCCGACGGCTTGATACGCAGATTGTCCAGCTCCAGATACGGATGCCGCTGGTGCAGAATCCATACCCCCCTGTCAACGGGATTGAGCGTCGCATCGTCGAACACCGAAAGCCGCTGATGGTTTTCCATGTAGAAGAATTCGAGCGGATCTCCGTTCGCAGGGTGATATTTGAGCGCCGCGCCGGTCCGCACGTAGTCAGAAAGAGAGAGATCGCTGTCGGGCTCGATTTCAGGAACGCTGATCCAGCCCAACCGTTCCCGTTCGTAGGCATTCATACATGACGAGAGTCGTTCACCCGCACAGAGGATTCCCCAGTATTGATGTTTCCCGGCAAGTTGCGTGCTGTAGGGATGCAGGCCGCCCAGGAGCCAGTGGCCAAGTTCATGTGCCATTGTCTGCATCGCGCGGCCGGGTTCATCGCCATAAGGATACTCGCATGTCACACCGGAGCCCTGTGACACGACAAAGCTCTCGGGAAATCCCATCTCGATCCGTTTGCCGTCCACTGATATTGCCTCTTTGTAGCCCAGGGACGCCTCGCCCAGATATCCGAACAGAGTTGTCCGCCAGACCATAACGATCATATCGACAACACCGTCCGGGATGTTGACGTTCCTATAATCCGCCACCCGCGTCCACCGATCATATTGTGAAAAATCAACGAGCGAATCGAGGCGCTCATGGATGATGTCAGTATTCGCGCGTCCATATGAGCCATTGGCGTATTCAGACTGTGAGCGGGTCGACTCCACCCAGAGCACGTCACCGAGAAGGGCGTACTGCCCGAGGGACATCTCGCGGAAGTAGTGCGTGAGGTTGAACGGCTGTGTCGACCGGACCAGCGTGTCGGGATCGACAAAATTGTTCATAAAGAGCGGCGGTTGATGGGCGGGCCAGTAGGGGTGCGGCGTTTCGTCATCGGGGAAGCTGGCAAACACGAGGAGGATGCGGAGAGTCCCACGCGCGGTCATGTGTTTGCCTGCGAATTCGTCCAGGGACGGGAGGTGCTGCGGAGCGACATGGAGACCACACTGGGATTGGGGATCGCCGGCCAGCGTGATCGCAGTCAGCAGTATGATGGATACCACGGAGGCGCATACGACTGCAATGTTATGTCGGGTCATCTGTTTCATGAGTCTCGCGACAGGAGAGTCTCCTTGCGACCATCCCCCTGGCGGATGAAATGTGTGGAAATCCCCGTCCTGAATCCACCCTCGCAAAAAAAAGAAGGCAGGCTGCATATCGCCGCCTGCCTTTGGACTTCGTTCTGATCCCGGTGAGCCGGTATCAGAGTGGAACCGTTACTTCAGCAACAGCATCTTCTTCGTTGAGGAGAAGTCGCCGGCGTCCAGACGGTAGATGTACATACCGGTGGCAACCTTTGCACCGTTGCTGTTTGTTCCATCCCACGTCGCTTCCTTGTGGCCTGCACTGAGGGCATCGTTCAGTATGGTCTTCACGACCGCACCGGTCATGTCATACACGACCAGCTTGACCTGGCTCTCTTGGGGCAGGGAGAAACGGATTGTGGTCGAGGGGTTGAACGGATTCGGATAGTTTTGATCCAGCCCGAATTCCGTGGGCAGCCCGGCGAGTTGCTTCACCGACAACGGGGTCCAGCCAAGGGTCTTGTAGAGGATGCCGACGGCGTACTTCGTGTTGTGGATGCCTAGGCTCCCGTCATTCATCACAACGCGGTAGTTCCAGATCCCGGCAACGACATTGAACTTGCCGTTTACAGCGGCGGAGTCAGAGGCCCTCAGCGTACCAGAACCGATGACGTTTCCGGCTGTATCTTGCGGCAGGGTTGCCTTCAGCTTGTCAAGCATCCCCTGGACTTCGGTCTGCACGCCTTCGATCTTGCCATTGCGATCGTAGTCGTAGCCTGCTCTGATGTCGTTGAATTCTTCAATCTCACCATGGCAGGTCGCGCACACATCTGTCGGCTTGTAACCTGTAGATGCCGATCTTGTTGTATCAAACATGAACGAGTGGTTGAGATTGTTCTTCACCGTCGTCACGTTTGGATCGTGGGCGGGACGCTCTGCCATGTGGCAAGTCGTGCAACCGCCTTCCAGACCCAGGTGCGTGCCGATGCCGGTGATGCTCTCGTCGCCGTACTGGTAACCACTGGTGCCCTGGAGCATATCCATCTGGCCGCTCTCGTGCGGGCCGAAGCGGCTGGTGAATCCGAAGTACGGTGGCTTCGAGGGGTTGACACGCGCCCGCACATCGTAGCGTGCGTGGTGGCAATTGGCGCACAGGTTGCCGCTCTTGGAGCGCTGAGAAGCCGGAAGAATGTAGCCGTTGAGCAGACTGTCACCCTTCAGGCTCATCGTCCGAATCATCCCAGGGTTCGAATTTCCATGAGGATCATGGCACGCAACGCACGTGATCGGGCCGGCATCAATAGCAGCATTCCACACTGCCGCAAGACCCGAGATGTCTTTGTCGTGGTCTATGTAATAGATGAAGCCCTTGCCCGTGTGGCAAGGCTGGCAGCTTGCACGGCCACCCTCGGCCGGTTCCCAGGCCTCGCCACCGAAATGCAGGGAGGTCCGGAAATAGCTGCCGATACTGTGTTTGCTCGAACCATCATGGCACTGGTTGCAGACGCCGGGGTCGAGTGTCCTGCCAATCTTCGTCTTGTCGCCGCCTGCTTTGTGGTCTGCAGACGGACCGTGACACTGCTCACAACCGATGGTCGCCAGCGACTTCTGCGTGCTGCTGAGCGAGACCCAATTTGTGGAATCGCCAGTGGTGGTCCAGTAGTCGCCACCCAGGAACTCCAGGTTCTTGTACCAGGTTGTGTCCCAACCGGATGCTTTCACCGACGCGCCAAAGTTGCCGTTCGCGGCCGCGGCAGTCGTATCCCATCCTGTCGTGTGGCACTTGATGCAACTGGCCCCATAGGCTCCCTTGCCACGCTCGACCTCGAGCATACCGGTGATTCCCTCTTTGAACACCGTGGCATGCGCAGACGTAGACCATGCGGTCTTGATCGCTGCTGCAGTCGATGGAGTCGAGGGCAGTGGGGCACCGTGACAGAAGCAGCCTGCGCTTGCGTCAGAGCCGACACCCGTGTAGGTGCTGGCAAAGATCGTATCGCTTGCAGTCTGTCCGCCCACCGTCGCGCTGACAATATACTGGCCAACGACGTCTGGCCTAATGCTGTTGATCCAATTTCCATCAGCACTGTCGAAAGCCGCTAGGGTTGACCCGGCCGGCTTCGCAGTGAGAGTCCAACTCGGGGTTCCGACTGCACCCGAACCTAATGTGTCAGCCTGGAAGTACGAACGGCTTCCGACACCAACTGCCCGCAGGCCGTTTTGCATATTCCAAGGCCCCTTGGATGCAGTTGTGCCGGCCAGTTCATTCCAAGACCGTGCAGTCCTTTTCACCTTGATCGCTGCCGAGGCATCGAACATCGGTGAAATCAGCAGCGCGGCGATAAGTAACACGCCAACTACAGTAACGAAACGCGGCATGGCGTTACCTTTCTATTTATGTTAGTGGTGATTGAGAAAACCCAGCTCCGTCGCTGAGACGATACCCAACCTCTGCCTCCCTTTGTCCCCCTGGCGTCCAGCGATGTGGAGCCGCACCCGATATTGCCTGAAGAGGGTTTTCTCGGCAAATTCGAAAGAGAAGGACGTAAGAGTTGCATGGCAAGAACGGAGGAACGGCTGTACGGCATCGGCACTACTAGGGTTTCAACTGTTGTGCCAATTGACGTGCATTGAGGGTTACTCCCGCGAAAGAACGAACCTTACAATTTTGCCTGAAAGTGCGGCTTTTTGCGTGATTGGACAGAATGGAGGCGCCCAACTGTTGGTAAAATCAACATTTGGGTGTCCAGATTTGCCACAAATAGGAAAAAGGAATCCAATTTTGGGAATCGATCACTCAGGGACGAATCTCCTCACCTTTCATCCTCCGGCGCTGTGTTTCCCGCACGGCATCCCTGAGCTCGCGCTCGAACTTTCGATCGAACAGCAGGAGTTTGGCCCTTTGGCGGATGGTAAGAATGTCCGACAGGCTGTCGTGGAATTTTGCCCGGTTTTCCATCATTCGCACATCAATTGCCAGGGCATCGGGGAATGCCTTCTCGATTTCCCGCTCGTCAGCCGATTCTGACACCAGCTTGTCAATCCGGTCCAACGCAGCATTCTTGAGATTCATCAATTCCCGCCGGCCTTTCTCATGCTCATTGAACCGTGCAATGAAACGCACCGATTGCTCTTCATTCAGATCGAGGGTCTCGACCATGCGGATCTTCATGAGTTGCTGGATGCGCTCGAAGGAGTGCCTGTCCTGTCCCCGGCCCGGCCCCGGCGGCTGCGCCAATGCCATCATCGGGACCATGAGCAGAGATGCCACCGTAAGTATTCGCAACATGCGCATAATGTTTCCTCGGCTATTTCTCCACAGAACTCAAAGCAGCCAACACCTGATGTAATTCCTGATCGGAAAGACCTTCAACCAGTGTCGTCGTTCCGACTCGCTCCACGTAGAACTCCTCCGCCTGATCACGCGCGTATGTCTCGAGGCTTCTGTGAACATCGTTGATCAATGCCGTGTCAGGGACCGCCATCGACGCAACGTACAATGATTCGACGGTGGCGGTTGCCAACCCCGCGGTCGCCTCCCTCAGCGATTCCACGTCATGCTGTTGCGGGGCGTAGTATTTCAGGCCGATGAGGAAGGAGATGACAGCCACGACGCCGGGAATGGCCACACGCGCCGCCCAGCTCAGCGACAGCGCGAAGCCGCTGGACGATTCATCGATCCGACGGTTGATATCAACGCGCTGCCGGGACCAGAAGGCAACCGGAATCTGCGGCTCATCGACAGGCCCCTCCAGTTCCTGCACGGACTGTTCGAGAGCCCCCTCTTCTTCGTCCGTCACATATTTGCGCTCATGACGCAATCGCATTCTTCAGATACTCCCGCACCTTGTGGAGTGCATGGAAATAATTCGCCTTCAACCCCCCCACGGAGGTCTTGAGCACGTAAGAGATTTCTTCATACGACATCTCATCGTAATACCGCATCACAAAGACGGCACGCTGTTTGTCGGGCAGCAACGCAACCGCGCGGGAGATGAGCGACTCGATTTCCTTCGCTTCCAGGTCCTTGTGGATGTCTTCGTGCGAAGGGAAAACCTTCTTTGCCAGCTCGCTTTCCCTCAAATAGCTGATCAGGTGCCGTTTGCGGAGGGCATTCAGAGAGAGGTTGATGGCGATGCGGTAGATCCAGGTAAAAAAACTTGCGTCGCCACGGAAATCTCCCAGGTTCATGAACGCCTTGACGAAAGTTTCCTGCGTAACGTCGTCTGCGTCAGCATGATCCCCGAGTATTCTGCGTGCCGCCCAATAGATGCGCTCTTGGTGCCGGCGCATCAACTCCGTGAACGCCTGACGTTTCCCGCCGCGTACCTCCTCGACGAGCTCGAGATCGGTCAACGGTTCCATGGTATTAGACAGCCCCGGAAGGGGAGCGTTTAATCAATGCTCTTCCGAACAGAAGAATTCCCGCAGTTTTTTGAGGGTTTTCGACATGTCCTCTGAAATCACCTTGGTATCGGCAAGAACGGGCATGAAGTTGGTATCGCCATTCCACCGCGGGACAATGTGAAAATGTACGTGGTTTTCGACACCGGCGCCGCTCACACGCCCCAAATTCGCCCCAAAATTGTACCCCTGCGGGCGCATGATTGCGTCCAGCGCCCTTATCGAGCGCTGGACGGTTTGCATGATTTCGGATAGTTCTTCAGCACGCAAATCCAGAAGCGTGGAGGTTTGCCGATTGGGCACGACCATGAGATGCCCGCTGTTGTACGGGTACCGGTTCATGATCACAAAGCAGGTCTTTCCCCGCCAGACAATGAGGTGCTTGTCGTCATCCCGGGACTTCCGCGCTGCGGTAAAGAAGCTCTGCGTGCTCTTCTTCTGCAGCGGCAGTGTCTTGAACGACGCGATGTACTGCGACCGCCAGGGGGACCACATGCGCTTCATGAGCAGGTCTATGCCTCTTGCTCTTTGTTCTTGTTCTTCTCTGATGCGGCGATAATCTTCTCCGCGGCCTCGCGGGGAACTTCCTCATAGTGGGACATGGAAGCCGTGAAGACACCGCGGCCGCCGGTCATGGATCGCAAAATCGTCGCATATTTGTGCAATTCAGCCGCGGGCACCTGCGCGCGGATGATCTGATAACGCCCCTCCGAATCCATCCCGGCGATCTTCCCGCGCCGCGAGGAGATATCGCCCATGACATCTCCCATGGCATCCTCCGGCACTTTCACTTCGAGGTTGTAGATGGGCTCCAGCAACACAGGCCTCGCTTCCATAAACCCCTTGCGGAAGGCCATAGACCCGGCGATCTTGAACGCCATTTCCGAGGAATCCACATCGTGGTAGGATCCATAGTGCAACGCAACACGGACATCCACCACTGGATACCCGGCCACGACGCCTTCCTTCATGCACTCCACGACGCCTTTTTCCACTGCCGGAATGTACTTGTTCGGCACGACTCCGCCCACGATCTCGTCCAGAAACTCAAATCCACTCCCGCGCTTGAGAGGTTCGATGCGCAGATGGACATGCCCGTACTGACCGTGTCCGCCGGTCTGCTTCTTGTGTTTGTATTCCGAATCCTTCACGACCGCCTTGATGGTCTCACGGTAGGGGACTTTGGGTTCCACCAGATCGACATCGACGTTGTACCGCGCCTTCAACCGTTTCACGATAATGTCGAGGTGCACTTCACCCTGCCCGCTGATAATCGTCTGATGCAACTCAGGGTCAACGCGGAAATTGAAAGACGGGTCCTCCTGGTGCAATGAGTGCATACCCGAGGAGATCTTCTCTTCGTCCCCCTTCGACCGGGGGATGATTGCCATACTGAACACCGGCTCGGGGAATACCGTAGGAGGGACAATGACCGAGACTCCCTTGACGGAGAGGGTGTCGTTTGTATGCGTGTCCTTCAGCTTGACCACGGCCCCGATGTCGCCCGCTGTGAGCTTTCCGATCTCCTTCCGGTCTTTCCCGACCATCACGAAGAGCTGAGCCAGACGCTCGGATTTGCCGTTGGTGTAGTTCACCATGTCGAGTCCGGGGCTGACGGTACCGGCAAACACCCGGAAGAAAGACAACTCCCCTACATGGGATTCCGATACTGTTTTGAATACAAACATGACGGGCTGCCCGTTCGGGCCCTGCTGTATCACGACCTCCCCGCCCCCTGCGGTCTTGGCGTTCACCGGTCCCATTTCCTGTGGCGCCGGCGCGTAGTCGCACACGAAATCCAACACGCCTGCCATTCCCACGTTCTGCGTGGCTGCGGCGCACAGGAGCGGGAACAGCTTGCGCTGGCGGAGGCCCGCACGCAACCCTTGCTTGATTTCTTCCGGCGTGAGCGAGCCACTCTCGAGATATTTGTTGAGCAAGGCTTCGTCGGTTTCGGCGATGAGCTCGAGCATTTGCTGGCGCAATTCCTGAGCCTTCGGCAGTACGTCGGCGGGAATTTCTTCTTCGGAGTATTTGCCGTTTCCTCCGGCGGCGAACTTTAAGAGCTTCATCCGCGCAACGTCCACGATGGCTTCAAATCCCAACCCCGCCTTCAGGGGGAATTGCACGGGGATCACGTCGTGACTCAGGATCTCCTTGGCTTGGTTGACGATCTTGTCGTAGTCAGCGTTCTCCTGGTCCAGCTTGTTGACCACCAGGATCACCGCATTGCGATTCTCCAGGGTGTATCGCCAGGCCAGTTCGGTTCCGACCTCCACACCTTCCACGGCTTTCAGGTGCAGCACGGCAGTGTCAGTGACATGAAGGGCAGATTTGACATCGCCGGTAAAGTCCGTGTACCCGGGAGTATCGAGAACGTTGATCTTGGTGCCTTTCCATTCACAGACCAGAAGAGCGCTGCTCACGGAAATCTGACGTTCGATTTCGTCGTTCCGGTAGTCAGAAACGGTGTTTCCCTCTTCGACCTTGCCAAGGCGGTTGATGGTGCCGGCGGTATACAGGAGCGCCTCGGCCATCATGGTCTTTCCCGCACCTCCATGTCCGATGAGACAGATATTCCTGATATGGTCCGATGCAAATTCCTTCATGGGTACGTTCACTCCTAAAAATGGGTTCGCCGGCGCGGGCATCCCCAGGGATGTGTCGGCGATGGTTGGTAAGAACAGTCGTTGCGTGGGGGAACAGCTGTGGGCAGGAACCCGAATCGAGCGGAACCATACGTCCCGGGCGCCGCACCGCTGGAGCGGCGCCCGGAAGGTCAGGCCCGCACGCGCTCAACGAACGTGCGCACACCTTTGAAGACCGCTGCCACGAAGGAAACGGTCTCGAGGATTGGCCCTTCGATTCGCTCCTGTACCCTCCGTTCCATCTCCACGACATTTTCGGCGACGAGTTTGACGGACGCGATGGACTCACGCACCGCCGCGACCTGGTCATCGACGTTGTCAGCGATGCCTTTGACCCGTGATGTAATGTATTCCATGTTATCCAGAACGGGCACGGCGCGGTTGGTGATTTCCCGGACGTCTTTTTCCACGTTGCCGATAGTGTCACGCACGCGCTGGAGCACGATAATCATATAGACGCAGAGTGCGGAGAGGCACACTAGCGCGACAATTTGGGCAATAACGAGTACGAGTTCCACAAACGCCTCCTATGGCAATACTGGTGTACTCACGACCGCCGGCGTTCATCCCGGAACGCATCCACCCCAGCCTTTACGGCATTTTTCACTCGCGCGGCGTCTTCAACGACCGGAGCCGCTTTCTGGCGTGCGTCTTTCAGGACACTTTCGGCATCCACCAGGAGCGTGTCTGCCTTCCGTTTCGCATCGCTGATCAGGCTGTCCGAGCGTTTCTTGGCTTCGGAGACAATATCGCCGGCTTTTGAGCGGACAGTGGTAAGGTACTCATCGGCATCTTCCCGGAATTCGTCTGCGCGTTCGCGGATTTCCGCCCGCAGTTCCTTGCCAGTTTTCGGCGCATACAACAGCGCCACAATGGCCCCTACTGCTCCGCCCGCCAGCAAACCGATCACGAGACCTTTTAACATGCCATCGTTCTTCGTCATGACGTGCCTCGCACCTGTTGAAAACAATCGCAATGGAGTTGAGTTTTATGATAAAAAGAACAGCCTAGAAAAGCAACCAGACCGCTTCCTTCCAAAAGTACGGGGGGTGACGAGACAGGGAATGCTCAGCGAGACTGTATGCCATCCGGTCACCCCCGGAAGCTTTTCGGGTGCATTAGCGCAGCTTCTTCTTATGACGCTGTTTCCTCAGCCGCTTCTTGCGCTTGTGCGTCGCCATCTTGTGGCGCTTGCGCTTTTTGCCGCAGGGCATGCTGCCTCCTTTCTTCGATTACCGGGTAAATGAATGCTGCTGGAGGATCTGCTGTGCGCGCATCCCCAGGTCCGATTTCGCGTCTATCGTGGCAGCCTTTTTCAACCACTTGTTCGATTCATCGAGCTTGCCTCTGTGCAAATTCACAATGCCCAGGTTGAACGCTGCCGGCTGATGCGACGGGCTGCCCTTGAGCGCCGTCTCCATTTCTTGAATTGCCAGGGCATAGTATGTCTCTGCGTGGAGACTATCCGCCAGACCCATCTGATCGTAGCAGATGCCGAGGTCCACCCTCGCGTCCGGATTCCCCGGATCCATGACCAGGTAGTTCTTGTACTGCTCGATGGCACGCTGCACCATCCCGTTATCGTGAAGCGCATTGGCAAGGCGGAGCACTGCGCCGGCATCCTCCGGGTCCGCCTTCACCGCAGCTTCGAGCGGGGCCAGGTCGACCGGCGCAGGGGCAATCGGGGACAACTGCGGCATGGAAGCCTGCGCTCCCGTCGGAGCTGGTGACGCGTGGTCACGCGAGAGCTCCGTCCAGAGAAGGAAGGCCAGGAGTCCGCCCACGGCGATGAACGAAATCACCTGCCAGGGTTCGACACGGCGTGTACTCTGTCCGCCCGTCCTCTCCTTTTGTGAGCTTTTGGAGTATGCGCGTGGTGCTGCTGCAGGACGCATATCTCCCCACTCAAGATCTTTCCCGCATGCCCGGCAGCGCGAATCTCTGCGCTGCACTTCGGCCCCGCACTCGCCGCACACATGCCGTACCGCTGCCATTCCCACTCCCTGGATTATTGCTGGCCAGACTTCTTCATGTTTTCGTTGACCAGCATTTTCACTTCCTTCGATACCTTGAACAACGGCACCCAGTGCTCATCCACCATCACCTGCTCACCGGTCCGCGGGTTTCGTGCCATCCGTCCCTTCCGCTTCTTCACCTTGTAACTGCCGAAGCCACGGATCTCGATGTTCTTCCCTTCCTTCAACGCACTTATCACCGTGGATATGAATCCGTCCACAACTGCTTCCGTCTCCACCTTGGTTAATCCGGTGGCAGTGGCGATCGTGTCGACGATGTCTGCCTTGGTCACCGATGATCCTCCTGAGTGGTTGTTGTTCGTGGTCGCCCGGGCCCGGGTTACTGCGGGCCGGCAAAGCGATATGACAGTACCGGCCGCTCCAGGATATCCTGCTTGAGCGACGTCAAGCCCTCCGCAACGTCGCTGGTCAGCGCATCCAGGAGACCGCGATGTCTGCGTTCCTTTACTATCGACGGCTGCCCTTCGATGCCGGCAATTGCAGCAGTGATCTCAATTGCGTCTTCATATGTCCCGATCGTGTCAACCAGGCCGAGCTCAAGAGCATGCTCACCGGTAAACACCCGGCCATCAGCCACCGCTACAACAGCTTCATGGTTGAGCTTCCGCTCCCGCTCCACAACAGCGATGAACTGTCGATGGACATCGTCCATCAATTCCTGGAAATACCGCTGATCCGCATCCGTCATCTTGCGCGTGGGGGTTCCCGCATCCTTCAGTTTCCCCGCCTTGATGGTCTTCACATCCACACCGATCTTGCCGAAGAGTTCTTCCAGCTGCAGGAATTCAGAGATGACACCGATGGAACCGGTGAGTGTCCCCCGGTTGGCGACAATCCGTGTGCCACCGCACGCAACATAGTACCCGCCGCTGGCTGCGAGACTTCCCATCGACACAACCACCGGCTTCCCGCTCTCCCGGGTCTTGCGGACTTCTTCGTACATCTCCTGGCTTGCGACCACCCCACCGCCCGGGCTGTCGATACGGAGCAGGATTGCCAGGACGGCGCGCTGCTCTCTGTACTTCTTGAGCTGCCGGACGATCTCCTCGGATGAGCTAATGACTCCTTTCAGTTCAACGACGGCTATCTTATCTCCCGATCCTCTTGTGATCGTTTCAGTCCGGTCGACCGATTCCGATACCAGCCTGAACAAAAGAAGAGAGACAGCACATACGACAACCGCAAGAATGCCGAGGATAATGAGGAACCACTTCGTCGACTTGCTCATGGGGGGCGATGGAATTCTGTAAGTTATTGATATATAGTAATATACGTAAGATATGCATCTTTGTCAATTGTGGGAGGGCACAAAAAAAGGGAGCCAGCCGGCCCCACCTGCCGGCATGGCTCCCATAACGGAATGAAGCCAGCTTACCGAACCTTCACTTCGATTTCCTTCCGCTTTGACTCATCGGACTTTGGAACGGTGATTGTGAGGACACCGTCTTTGAAGGCCGCATCGATCTTACTACCGTTGACTGTCGAAGGAAGCGTGAAGCTTCTCTGGAATGCCCCGTAGGAACGTTCCACCCTGTGGTAGTTCGCCCCAGTAGATTCCTTCTCCTGCTTCTTCTCACCCCGCACAGTCAGCGTGTTTTCCTGCATGACGATTTTGACTTCGTCTTTTGCGACCCCAGGAAGCTCGATTTTCACGATGAACTCATCATCGTGTTCGGCGATATCCAGCGCCGGGTTCCAGGCAGCCATTGCGAGGCCGTCCTCTTGCTGTTCGCTCCGGAAGAAGCTGTTGAACATGCGATTGATTTCCCTCTGAATGTTCAGCACATCCGAGGGAAAAGTCGCCAGGTCACGTGCCGGACTCCAACGAACGATTGACATGGTATCCCTCCTTGGTGATTGTGTGGTTAGTTAATGTGGATTTCCCGCGGTTTGACGTTTTCACTCTTGAAGAGCTTTACCGTCAGGACGCCCTGTTCATACCGCGCGTCCACGTTCCCGGTGTCGATTCCATCTCCGATGCTGAAGACCCGGAAGAACCCGCTGCCAGCTATTTCACTCAACAGGAGTGTACCTTCCTGGTTGTGCAGCGAACTGACATCCGCTTTGACCCGCATCTCTCCCATTTCAAGGGTGAGGCTGATCGCGTCACGGGTTGCACCGGGGAGGTCCAGCATCAGTATGTAGGCTTCTGATGTCTCATAAACATCCGCCGCCGGGACGCGGAATTCTCTTTCTGCAATTGACGGTTGAGTATCGTGCTCCCGCCGGACAACAACTTCACCGTTGTTCATAGTGGCGCCCTCCTCTCCTACTGTATGCCGATTTCACGTGGACGGGCCTCGTCGGCCTTTGGAAGCACTATCTGCAGGACACCGTTCGTCATCTCGGCCGAGATACCCTCTGTCTTGACAGGATGGGGGAGCTGGATTGTGCGGCTGAATTCTCCGCTCTGCCGTTCATTCCGGATCCACTTGGCTCCCTCTGGCAACCCCTGAGATTTCCGTTTCCCCTTGATCGTCAACAAGTCCTTCACCAACGATATCTTGATATCTTCCTTTTGCACACCAGGAAGCTCCATGATAACGCGGGTCTCGTTCTGACGCTCGACCAGGTCCAGGGCCGGCGCTCTTAAGCCGAAGAAGTCCGGGGTGACATAGCCATTGAAAAGCGATTCAATCTCGTTCTCGAACCGCGTGGTGCTATCCCAGACCGGTCGGATCATCGGAATACGTTCGAATTTCACTAACATTGCCTGTTCTCCTTAGTGATTATTGTTGCTTTTGTTTGCTGTTTTCGTTGTCTGCAGAGTAAGAACTCAATCGCCGTGCCAAATCGATTAAGTTGTTTATTGTCAATTACTTAATACAACTGTAATCTGAACCTCCAGTTTGACCACGACTTATTGACATGTTATGTCAGCCATAATGACACAACATGCTGAAACCTTGTCACAAGATATGTCATATTGGCACTTAATACAGCAAAAATGGCGCACACGAATGGATAAGTGATCTGTGAGGAAAACCCGGGAGGGAACCAGGATGTCGCGGTCAGGGTGGAAGGTCGGAGTGGAAAAACCTGGAAAAGAACCAGGTATCGTACTCAGGATAGAATGCCACGGAAAGAAGCCTGGGAAGAAACCAAGGCGTTGCACTCAGGGTAGAAGGTCTCGCAAAAAAATCCTGGGAGAAAAGCCAGACGTCGCGGTGGCTACGTATGCTCCTCAAGCCACTTCTCAGCGTCGATGGCCGCCTGGCAACCCGATCCGGCGGCGGTGATGGCTTGCCGGTATACGCTGTCCGCGACATCGCCAGCTGCAAATATGCCGGCAATATTCGTCGCAGTCCCCTTTCCCTTCGTCACCAAATACCCGACCGCGTCCATTTCAAGCTGCCCTTTGAACAAATCAGTGTTCGGCTGGTGACCGATGCCTACGAACACACCATCGGTCTTCAGGTCGGTCGTCGTCCCGGTCCGAACGTTCTTCACACGAACTGCCGTGACGCTCTTTCTGCCGTTCTCATTCTTGCCAAGCACCTCTTCAACAACGGAGTTCCACAAGAAAGCAATCTTCGGATTCTTCGCGGCCTTGTCCGCCATAATCTTCGAGGCGCGAAGCACGTCGCGTCTGTGGATGATCGTAACTTTGGTCGCAAACTTCGTGAGAAACGTCGCCTCCTCAACTGCAGTGTCGCCTCCGCCGATCACCACGACTTCCAGACCTTTGTAGAAGAAGCCATCACATGTTGCGCACGCAGAAACCCCGTACCCCATGTACTCCTTTTCCGACGGCAGTCCGAGCAACCG